>JAKAWO010000060.1 GCA_021827255.1 Acidobacteriota bacterium
ATCTTGATAACCCTCGGGCAGTTTCTGAATCTGCCCGACCACCCTGGCGGCGGCTTCCTTCCCCGTCGTCTTGCAAAGAATGGTCACCTCCTGGTCGGGCGACAAAACACGGCCAAAGGCGATTTTCGCCCCGTGGCGGCTCACCACGATCGTTTGTGCCGCCTCAAAAAAATCCACACCCTCGGCGTCCGAGCCTCCGATCTCAATCGGAAGCTCGAGTGAGATGCGATCGCTCCGCCGGCGGCTTTGCCCCCGCAGCGAGCCTTCTGACGGCAGCGCAACCTGGGCGGCCTGCTCTCTGGTTTCCACCGCTAGTTCACCCCCCTCGCGCAAGGCGGGCGGCGGGGGGAGAGCCGTTTACCTTCACCCGCCGTCAGCCTCCCTAACAGACCCCCGACCCCGCGCGAAACGTTGCACACCATCATCATGCAACACCGTCCACCGCCTCTCCGCTGACCTGCTCAGCGTGCCGAGAGGCGCTCTTTTCCAATTTTCGGCAAGTGGGTTGAAAAGATGAGGTGAAAGTTATGCTGGCGGGCAGAGTGGAGCGGACGCAATCCCAACTTCGGACCGTTTGGGCTAGGGCAAGGGCGTATAACTCACCGACTGAATATAAAAATACCGAGTCACGTTCGCTGTGCCCGCGCCACCCCAATTCACATTGTCCGTGCCCCAGTGGTTGATCATAAAGTGCGCCGGCGCGCTGGGAATGTTGGTTGTGTGGGTAGTCGTCAAGGCGCCATCAACGTAATACTGGATGCTTCCTGCCTGCCAGACGAACTTGTACGCATGAAATGTGCTGGCCACATTTAGCCCGGTTGCTGTGCTGTACGTCTCCTCGCTGTCCGTAGGGGCGCTCGACGGGCTCGGATTCAACCAATTGACCATGTAGAGCGTGTCGGATGGATGCGGGGCTGATGCTTCATAACCTGGAAATTCAAAGTCAATTTCCGTCTCGGAGTTGTTGACATAAATAAAGCCGGCAGAAACGCTGCCCGAGACCGGACTGCCCGAGCCGGTGGGCGTGGTGGCTGTCGAGGACATCCGCATGGTCCACTCATAGGTCCCGTAACCATAGGTCTTACGAGTGTAGATTTCCGCGCCGTCCGAAATGAAGCCGGCGCAGGTGTCCACCGGGCCGGTGGCCTGGGTAAGAACCAGGGCAAGGTACCCTCCGCCGACGATGACGTGGCTGGGGACAAAGTAGCCTATGTGATCGCAGGGAATATAACCCGGAGCCCGGCCGTTGGCGACGACCCAAAAATGCGTATTGAGCGAAGTACCTGTGAAATTTTCCGTCCAACCCGGGCTTGACGGTTTCGGATTGGCGCGAGGGCTTGCCAAAGCAAGCGATCCCGCGCACAGCAAACTGATCAGGGCAACGGCAGCGGCCAGGTTGCGCATTTGTCTGAGGCCGTGGAGTTGGAACATCGCCTTCCCTCTCTTCTGTTCGCTCGCGCGACTCGGTTGGACTTCCGCATATCCTGCCTTAATTGTCTTGCACGCGCCGGCTTGCGCTTGGATGCGAGCGCTCTCGACCAGAGGCTATGCCCTGGCGAGCCACAAGTCAAACCGTTTCCTGGCCGTTCCTTTCATTCGGCTGGCCCTTCCAACTGCCAACCCGCAATGGGCTTGTTATTCCTGCCTGCCGTGCATAAACTGCTTGGGCTATGCGACTCTCAAGGCTGGTTCTACTCGTTCTTGGGTTAGTATTCGTATTTGCTATGGCTGCCAGCGCTCAAACGCACTCGCGCCAAGATCTGTTCGACCGTTCCGAAGCCCGCTCGATGGTCATTACGAGGCAGGGCATCGTGGCCACCAGCCAAACCCTCGCCTCGCAGGCCGGGGCGCAGATTCTGGCCCGAGGCGGTTCAGCGGTTGACGCTGCCATCGCCGCCGATGCGGTCCTGGGTATCGTCGAGCCTATGAACAGCGGCATTGGAGGCGACTTATTCGCCATCTACTGGAACTCAAAAACCGGAAAGCTAACCGGTATTAACGCCAGTGGCTGGGCTCCCGAAAAGCTGACGCCTGCCTTCCTTCGGCGGAAGGGCTTCTCGCAGATGCCGTCGAGCGGCATCTATACCGTTACTGTCCCCGGCTGTGTGGACGGCTGGGCAAAGCTGCACGCACGTTTCGGACGGCTCCCCTGGCCTGAACTCTTCCAGCCCGCCATCTATTACGCTAATCACGGCTTCCCGGTTACGGAATGGATCCACGCTTACTGGCAAGCTGAGGTGCCCAAGCTCGCTGCCAATCCCAACGCCCGGCGCATTTTTCTTTCCGGCGGCCATGCGCCCGCCATCGGCCAGATTTTCCGCAACCCGGAATATGCCAAAGCCCTTGAATTGATCGCCAGCCAAGGCGAGCAGGCTTTCTATCGGGGCGTCATCGCCCGCGCCATCCTCCAGACCTCGGATCGTCTGGGCGGCGTCATGACGGCCAGTGATCTGGCAGGCTTCTCCTCCCAATGGGTCACCCCCATCTCGACCACCTATCGTGGCTGGAAGGTTTATGAGTTACCGCCCAATGGCCAGGGGATGGCGGCGCTCGAAATGCTGAACATTTTTGAAAAATTTCCCTTGCCACAGTGGGGCTTTGCGAGCGCTGATGCCTTCCAAGTTAAAATGGAAGCGCAGAAGCTGGCTTACGCCGACCTGTTTCGCTACAACGGCGATCCGCGATTCGCCAAAATTCCTGTCCAGGGCATCATCTCGAAGGCTTACGCGGCCAAGCGCGCCGCCACGATTGATCTCCAGCGCGCCCACTGCCCTGTGACGCATGGCAACCCGACCCGTTTCGGCAGTGAGACGGTCTATCTTGCTTCGGTGGACGAGGACGGCAACATCGTCTCCTTCATTCAAAGCCTCTCGGCTTCCTTCGGGTCGGGCATCGTCGTGGACGATTTCGGTTTTCCCTTGCAGAACCGCGGCGCCGGCTTCGTGCTCGATGCGAAGCGTCCCGACGTCCTTGCGCCGCATAAGCGCCCATTCCACACCATCATTCCCGCCTTTATGGAAAAAGGGACCATCCATATAGGCTTCGGCATCATGGGCGGCCTCAATCAGCCGCAGGCCCAGGCCCAGTTCGTGTCTGACATCGTGGATGACGGGATGAACATTCAGTCGGCGCTCGAAGCTCCGCGTTTCACCAACCTGAGCCACGGCGGCTGTGGTTTCATGATCGAGGACCGCGTGGCGCGCGCCATCCGCCAGGAACTCGAGCGGCGTGGCCAGAAACTTGAAACCCGCGGCGACTACTGCATGTGGATGGGCGGAGGCCAAGCCGTCCTCCACGATTCCGTCACCGGCGTAAATTACGGCGCGTCGGACCCTCGTAAAGACGGCGAGGCTATCCCGGAACCTGGCCCGTATTTTACGAAGAACAGGAATTGATCGTTCGATAGGGCGCCCCGGAGGGTCCGGCTCGAGCTGGCACGCCTCCAGGTTCCCCTCGGCTTTTTCCTGGCGACGCCGATATTCAATCCGGAATGTCAACTCAACCCTACAATCCGCTTCGACGCTCCGCGCGTCGCAAGGTCTCGAAGGCTGTGGTCCTCATTTTTGAGGCTGAGGACGATCTTCAAACCTCGGCCGCGGAAACCCTGGACCTTTCGGAAGAGGGCGTCCGCATTAAATCCCCCTCGCTCCTTACCCCAGGGCAGGTTCTGGAATTTCGGACCGAGGATAATGCCAAGGCGGTCCGCTGCCGCGTGGTGTGGACCGGCAACATGACTCCCGATCAGGATGCGGAAGCGGGGCTCGAGTTTCTTATGCCGCTTCAAGCCTGAGATGGACGCTCGGCCAGCCACCGCATGGGTTTTAGATATTATCCACAGGATTATTGCGCGCTTCCGAGTTCTCCGTGCATGATGTAGTTCTTGGACGGTGGAGCATGCAAGAGGAATCGAGCCGCGCGGAGCTGATGGATCATGCCGACTGACCTGAGTGGCCCGGAACCGAAGGCGCCCGAAGGCGGACCGCGTCCGGAGCGGAGACGCTCCGACCGCATCCTCGCCCCCCTCCGAATTCGGGTCATCGGCAACGACGCCAATGGCGTCTCCTTCAGCGAGGACACCGTGACCGTCAGCGTGAATCAACAGGGAGCCCGCATCAGCCTCACGCATTCCTTGCTGACCGACGACGTCATCCTCATTCTCAACAAACAGAACAACCTCGAGGAGGAATTCCGCGTGGTCGGCGCTTTCCAGCAAGTGATGGGCGAACGCCGCGAATGGGGCGTCGAGGCGCTCAATCCCGAGAACAGCATCTGGGGCATCGAATTTGCCCCGGCGGCGGACGAGCTTCAGCCCAAAGCCATCATCGAGTGCGCGGCCTGCAAATGGGCGGTCGAAAGCTCCATGTCTTCGATTGAGTATGACGTTCTCCTGGCCACCGGCCTCATCTCGCGCCACTGCGACCGCTGCAAGGAGACCACCCGTTGGAAACCCAGCGACCAGGTTGCCCTGCCGGAAATGATCAAGGCGGCTAGGGTCGCCCCACCCTCGAACGAGCGCCGCAAGGCCCGCCGGATCCGCCTGGTGATGCGGGTCCGCGTGCGGAATAGTTGGGGCCAGCTCGACATCGCCCAGACCCGCGATGTCTCAAAGCTCGGCGTCTGTTTTTTCAGCGCCAAAGTCTTCAACGTGGGAGATGAGGTCTCCATCGTGTTGCCGTTCGCCTTTAACCAAGTCCCGGTGGAGACCAAGGGCAGGATCATTTGGTCGGAGCTAAGCCAATCCGGCCGATATTTCGGCGTTCAATACGTCAAATAACAGCCACCATTCCTGGCCTCGCGATATTCAAGCCGTCGGGGTTATGTCGCGGGAAGAAGGCCGCGCTTCCTGGGTGTTGAGTGCCCCCTGTTCTCGGAGCCGCAATCCGTTCGAAAGGCACTCAGAGGGACAAAATGGCCGCCTGACGACCGTTACTTTCGTACTATTGCCTACTTCTCGCGCAACCGGCAGAATGTGGGTCGAGAAGCTGGTTACTGTTCGGCCCTCAGGAGATAAGGATCATGATTATCGGTCAGCGATTGCGCCGGTTGCGGGAACTGAAGGAAATGTCCCAAGGGGACATTGAGAACAAGACGGGGATGCTGCGATGCTACATTTCCCGGGTTGAAAACGGCCATACCGTGCCTTCGCTCGAAACCCTGGAGCGGTTTGCGGCTGCTCTCAACGTGGCTGTCTATGAGCTGTTTTTCGACGCGGACAGCCAACCTGCCTTGGACCAACTCACGCCCCGGCCCACCTTGAAAGAAGTGGAAGACCATGCGTTAGCGGCGCCCGACCGGGCGTTTTTGCGAAAGCTGGAGGGACTGGTGACTAGCCTGCGCGACCCCGATCGCCGCCTATTGCTGGCGCTGGCCGACCGGATGGCCGAAAGTCACCAATAAGCTCGCGTCGCGAGGAAGGGGAAAGCCGCATCAGGGCGGGCATCCGGTTCATTTTTGCTCCGGCAAGTGGGTGCCCGCTCGGCGGCCAAGCGGCCTGGGATTCAATCTGTCGTTTTCAAGCTCGCGTTTTGCAAGCGAAAGGGCCAAGCGAGTCGGAGTCTGATTTATGAGATGCTGCGCGCCCGCGCGAGGCCGGGCGCACGGTAAAGGCCGAGGCCGGCAAGCCGGTTGTTTGCGCCAGCGGTCTCGCCGCCTGAAGCTTTGGTTAATCGGACCGATAAGTTACATTATCGTGAATGGCCGCGAACCCACCCTCTGGGAACCTTGAGCATGGCGCGACGCAAAGTCTTGGTCATCGAAAATGAAGCCTCTATTCGAGGCGCCCTGTTTGCCATGCTGGCCCGCTTGGAATGCGAAACGGAGACCGCCGACAATGGCACGGAGGCCCTAGCGAAAATTCATCATGACCAATTCGACGCCGTGCTGGTTGACCTCCGCTGTGCCCATCTTCAGGCCGAAGTGGTCATCCCTCAAATCCACAATCTCCAACCCAGCCTGGTCGGCCGGGTTTTGGTGATTACGGGCGATGTCCCCGATGCGCGGTCGCTGAAACTCATCGAAGAGTATTTCCTGCTCAAAGTCCCGCAAAATCGCCTATCGGAGGACTTGCAAGGATACCTGCGCGCTATTCTCCGCGTCCGCCCTGTGTAGCACCAGCCTGCGCCCCATCCTGGGTCCGTGAAGGAGCATCCTGCGGTCAGGTGCTTTCAAGGTAGGAGGCGCGCAGCGCCGAGCCGACGGCTTGGAACGCACCACTCTCCAGAAACGCCCTCTCCCGGTTAAATGTCGTAATACAGCGAGAACTCGTAAGGATGTGGCCGGGTGTTGACGGCCTGAACCTCATTTTTCATCTTGTAATCAATCCAGGTTTCCAGCAACTCCTCGCTGAAGACATCTCCTTTGAGAAGGAAGTCCTGATCGCGGTCGAGCTCGGCGAGGGCTTGCTCGAGCGAGCCGGGAAGCGAAGGAACCTTCTTCATCTCCTCGGGGCCGAGGTCGTAGATGTCTTTGTCGAGCGGTTCACCGGGGTCAATTTTGTTTTCCACGCCGTCGAGCCCCGCCATCATCATTCCCGCAAAGGCGAGGTAGGGGTTGCAGGATGGATCGGGCGGCCGGAACTCCACTCGTTTGGCTTTGGGGCTGGCGGAATACATCGGAATGCGGCAGGCCGCGCTGCGGTTGCGCCGGGAATAAGCCAGATTGACCGGCGCCTCAAAGCCGGGAACCAGGCGCTTGTAGGAATTCGTGGTGGGAGCGATCAGAGCGGCCAGCGCCGGCGCGTGCCGCAGCAGCCCGCCGATGTACCACAGTGCCATCTGGCTTAGACCGGCGTATTTGTCCCCCGCGAACAGCGGCTTGCCGCCTTTCCAAAGGCTCTGGTGCGTGTGCATACCCGAGCCGTTGTCTTGGTAAATCGGCTTGGGCATGAACGTCACGGTTTTGCCATATTGCTGCGCGACGTTGCGGATGATGTATTTGTAAATCATCATCCAATCGGCGGATTCAACCAGCGGATTGAATTTCTGGTCGATTTCTCCCTGCCCGCCCGTTGCCACTTCGTGATGATGACACTCGATGGTGAGCCCCGCCTTTTCCATGGCCAGGACCATTTCTGAACGTAGGTCCTGATAGTGGTCGGTCGGCGGAACGGGGAAATATCCCTCTTTGTAGCGCGGCCGGTATCCTAGGTTGTCCTTTTCACGCCCCGAATTCCAGCGCCCTTCCTCGGCGTCAATAAAGTAATAGCCGTGCTGCTGCGCCTGATCGAAGCGGACGTTATCGAAAATGAAGAATTCTGCTTCCGCGCCGAAGTAGGCGGTGTCCGCGATGCCCGTGTACTGGAGGTACGCTTCCGCTTTGCGGGCGATGTGCCGCGGATCCTTGATGTAGTGCTGCTTGGTCACGGGGTCCACGATGTCCCCGATCATCACCAGCGTAGGCACCTCCGTGAACGGGTCCACCATGCTCCAGGTCGGGTCGGGGACTAGCAACATGTCGCTCTCGTGGATGGCCGCCCAGCCGCGGATGCTCGATCCGTCCATGCCAAACCCTTCTTCAAACGATTTCTCGTCGAGCTGGTGAATCGGAAAAGAGACGTGATGCCAAAGGCCGGGAAGATCGGTAAAGCGAATATCCACCATCTTGATGCTGTTCGTCCTGCAGAATTCTAGGACGACCTTCGGTTCACTCATACGACCTCCGTGAGGGGGTGAAATTAGCTGTCATGGGCGCCGCTTCCCTAACCAACGCAGCGCCATTTGCCAGGCGGAGTAACTTATCCTGTCCCTCCATCGTAGTCAAGGAGAAGTCTTGCGCGCTCCGCGTGTCGCGGCCAGCGGGCACGGAACCGGAGGATCCCCGAGCGAAGGGTGAATGATGACACGATCTGGCGCGGCAAGAGAGTCTACAAGATTGCCCTGTGCCGAGATTTGGCGAGGGCTCCGGGGCGCATTCTCCGGCAAGCGCAGGGTATTGTGAGCCCCGTGGGGTCAAGACGACGAACCCGGTGGGCCCATCCGAAGGCGAGGGTAAAGCTCAGAGTTGCGAATAGGGCGCGGGCCGCAGGATACGGTTGGTGATGCTGAAGACGATTTCCGCGTCCGTGTAACCCGGCGTTGTGCTGAGCTTTTTCCAGGCTGGATCGGCGCCGAAGGCGGCCCAGTTCTTATCCCGCTCTTCCATATCCGCGAAGGTAAGCATGTAGGTGACGTTCGGCAGGCCCGAGCCAATCAGGCTCTCGCCAAAGAAGACGGGTTGGAGCCCGTGGCGGCGGAAGATGGTGATTTCGCCCGTGTTGAACATCTCAATCTTCTTCAGATTCGCCTTCTTGCTGTGATTTTCGTAAGTTCGCAGCTCGAAGATGCGCGGGCGCTTCTCTGGGACCTCGATGTGGGGCGCGGTCTCGAATGCCCGCAAGACGGAACTCTCGATGCGACGGTAGATGGGGTCGCTCGAGGGCGTGTTAATGACCCGGACGCCGGCCCGGAGGAACTCGGGGTCTGCCATCAGCCGGTCTTCCGCGGTGAGCACCGAGTCGGCCGACGGATGAGTCAATAAGACGTAAAACGTCGGATTTTCCGGACCGATCACCACCGTGAAGACTCCGACCGGCCTGACGCCGATACGGTTCCAGGCGGGGATGGCAGCGTCGCGAAAGAAATCGGCCATTAGCTTGACGTTAGGGCCTTGGCGCACACGGTAGAGCCTCAGCTCGTAATAATCCCGCCTGGAAGGATGGGGTTCGGCGGCTTCTTCGCCGCGCACGCTCGAGGGAAGCAGGCTGGCGGTGGCTGATGCAGCCAGCGAGGACGCAAGAAAGGCTCGACGCTTCATCGAAATTTTTCCTTAACAGGGCTTTAATTATACTCGGTTTAGTTCTTATGACGTGTTCTCGAACCCGTGTCTCGCAATATGGGCATCGGCCCAGGAGCCTAATGAGAATGAGCTGGAACCGCTTCCTCACCCCCGGCAATGTCGCACCAGAAGTTTTTTTTAAGGCGCGCTCGCTCCGCCTGGAGAAAAGCATAGGCCAAGGTGACCAAGGTCACGTGGTGATGCCAGCCTGTCCAACTGCGGCCTTCGTAGTGATCCAGCCCCAGTTCCTCTTTCAACTCCCGGTAGTCCTGTTCGATCCGCCAGCGGGCCTTGGCGATGCGCGCGCCTGCGCTGGTTCCGAATGATCCGAACGCTAGAAAAGACATATCCCACTCAGGGCCCGCCACGTCGTATTGCAACGAGATTTTCGTAATTTCCCTTGCCAGCCTGGGCGTGTTGAGCCAAATCTCCACTGGGTGCGAGCTGCCCGCGGCCCACGGCAGACCCTGATTCACGTCCAACCTGCCTTTCGTAGTGGCGCCGTCGGCGAAATGGATTGAATATCCAAATTGTTGCTTACGCCCGGCAGCCCGGTGCGAGGGCAAATGGAAGTGTACTCGGGGATTGAAATGGTTATCTCATAGCCGCGGTACTGATTGGGCCAAGTCTCAATGGCGGGCAAAGGGGCGCGCGCGCCCGAGCCGGCGTGCTGGGGCGTGTATTCCGATTTTCGAGGCATGTCGGCCGTCCTTCCATGATACAGAATAGCGCAACCGAGCTCGTCAGGGCACGACTTTAGTCGCACCAATAAGAGCGGAGAAGCGCAGCCGCCAATCTGAAGATCTGATTGGATAACGGTGTCGGCTCCAGATCGCCGGTAAACTTAGTTTGTCATGAGCCACACGGCGAGCTACACGTACGACGGCGTGGGGCGGTTGGCGAACGCCTCGGCGTCGGTGGCGGGTTCAGGGACGCTGAGTTACGATTTGCCGTTCAGCTACGACGAGTACGGCAACATGACCTGCGTGACCAACGGCAACACGTTTGGCGGGCCGTGCCCGGCGATGTCGTATAATTCGAACAACCAGTTGACGGCGATTGGCGGGACGGGGGTAACCTACGACGCGGCGGGGAACGAGACGGGGGTGATGGACGGGTCGGGCTCGGGGTGGTACGAGCAGTGGGTCCGGGCGGAGGGGCGGCTGGCGGTGGAGTACATGGGGTGCTGCTCGTGGACGCGGTATCTGCACGCGAACGCGCTCGGCTCGACGGAGGCGACGACGGACCAGACGGGGGCTGAGGCGGCGGACATTTTGCTCTACCCGTGGGGCGCAACCTGGGAGGAAGCCGGCGATCCGCATTATATGGAACACTTCGCGGGGATGAACCAGGAGGATGGAGTGAACTGGCTCTACCCGGAGCAGTTCCGGCGCTATACGATGAACTACGGGCGGTGGATGACGCCCGACCCCTTGGGCGGCGACGTGACCAACCCGCAGTCGCTCAACCGGTATGCCTACGCGCTGAATAATCCGACGACGTTCATTGACCCGCTGGGGCTGAGCTGCAATAACGGCAGCACGGATGCGAATGGAAACTTTGTGATCTCTTGCACCTCGAGTGCGGCTGGAGCGGCACCGCCGCCGTCGGCGATTTCGATTCCACTCAACGCCTGCGGGGAGCCCGAAGACTTCCCCACGTACGTCATGTACGGCGACGGCGCCCCGTGCTTGAATTACAACCCTAACCCGGGGGTTGTCATCACCGGCCCGACGGGGCCCGCGGGACCGAGCGGCGGCGGCGGTGGGGCAGCGGCCAGCACGCCGTCGAGCATGCCGCCGCAAACGCAGGCACCGCCCAAGAAACCGTGCACTCCGCTAGCGAATAATCTTCAGGGGACGCCTGCGGCAGGCGTAGATACGCTCTTCGACGCCTTCAACCGCGTTACACATCCCCTGGATATGCTTGCGGTCAATGCAACGATGTTTTTGGCCGCTGGTGGCCAGGTAGTTGCCGGCGGTCTGGCCATCGGGGGCGCCTGCCTTGAGCCAACACCGTTCGAGCCGTTGACGTGCCTTGCTGGTGGCGCTGCCGGCACGGCCTCCGTTGCCAGCGGCGTGGCCAGCGGGGCATTCGGGGTCTATTTCTTCAAGGACTACACGCTTCCCGCGATCAAGGACTGGGGCTGCCATGAATGACAATCCAATCCACGTTGATGCAGAGACGACGCCGAGACCGGGCTCGGTGAACTTCGGAATCTGGACGGCTGTGATTTTCGTCGGCCACGCTATCGGCATGGCGATTTTCATCGGACTTGCCGGGCTCATCCTGAACATACCGGCTCGCAGCCTATGGGTGCCCTATACGGCGCTTGTCTACTGCGGTCTGGTGCTCTCGCCGTTGCTCTATTGGGCGCGCCTATCGCGTGAGCGGCCCAAGTCCTGTGCGATTCGATTCGGCATAGCCATGTTTTTATACTTGCAGGTTCTTATGCTGGCGCTCGGATTCGGCGCGATTAGGCTAGGCATCCTCTCGCAGGCGGCGGCCCTCAATGATTACGCTCCATTCATGATAGTGTTCTCCGCGCTCGCTTCCATCCTGCTTTACATAGCCGCACGTCAGATGCTCAAAGCTCCGCAATCGGGATGATTCCTCCGTTTCAGGGCGTGTCCGCGTGTCCAGGAGCAAGCAAGTAGCGCGAACCCGGTAGCGCAGACCGCCGTCTTCGCGGCCTGCGGCTCTCCTCGAATGATATCGCAGTGCGATACATCGCCCGGCGCAGCGCGCCAGTTGCAAATCGAAAATCCAAAATCTAAAATGCAAATGGGGACGCGGCGGGGGACATGACTTACGACGGGACGCACACCTATCAGTACGACGCCGAGGGGCGGGTGGCCAGCGTGGACGGGGGCTCGATGTGGACGTTCGTGTATAATGCGCTAGGCGAGCGGGCGGGTGCCTTGAGCCAACGCCAGCGGAGCCACTGGCCTGCGGTGCGGCAATTCTCGCGGGCGGTCCTACCATAGCTGGAGGAGGCTTCTTGATCATGCAGGGGGTTAGTTTCTTCAAAAACTATACGCTTCCTGCGATCAAGGATTGGGGCTGCCATGAA
>JAKAWO010000061.1 GCA_021827255.1 Acidobacteriota bacterium
GTTGTTGGAGAGGACAGCCCGTTTCTCGTATCCGCAGTGCCGCCCGGGTTGAAAACCCGCCTTGATCCCTCGGCTGTGCCCGCATTCGGCACCGCCAACATACTTAGCGAAGGATCGTGGCGAGCCAATACGCCCCCAAAGCTCGGCTCATGGTCCCGCGTTGCCGCCAAGCCTTTCCGTCAACCTAGAATTGCGGGATGGCCGTCGAACCCGGCACAGAATCTCAGAAGCCAGCCCGAAAGGCTGCGGCTCGCTGGGTCAGCGTCGCAGTCTTCGCGGCGAATGCCCGCTCTCCCCTACGGCATACCCGAAGGCGCGGAGTTTCGCCGGGCCAGCACGACGCTGGCGGAAACTGTCAATACCGCTCGTAGAAGGGGGGTAGCTCGATTCCGAGGGCGCGCAGAACCACGTACTCCTGGCCGCGGCGGGGTATCTCATAGTCAACCTTGGCCCAAAATTCCATTGACACTTTTTGCGAAGATTTGTTAGGTTACGTCCGCTTCATCAAACTGGGACGCTCTGCGCGGCGTGGACAGAATGAGAGCAGTCTGGGGCGCTTCATAGACCCCGAAGCAGGTGGGACGGTCGGATGTTTGTTCCGAAAAGGATGTTCCTAACGAAGGGGGTGGGAAAGCACCGCGAGAGGCTGACGAGCTTCGAGCTGGCGCTACGTTCGGCGGGTATCGCCGCCTGCAATCTGGTGCGGGTCTCCAGCATCTTTCCTCCCCGTTGCAAGCTGATTCCGCGCAGCGAGGGGATGAAGGAGCTCAAACCCGGCCAGGTCGCGTTCGTGGTGATGAGCGAGAACTCGACGCGCGAGCCGCACCGGCTGATTGCCGCCTCCATCGGCGTCGCCATGCCCGCCGACCGCAACACCTTCGGTTATCTTTCCGAACATCACTCCTTCGGCGAGACCGAAGAAGTCTCGGGCGAATACGCCGAAGAGCTGGCGGCGGAAATGCTGGCTACAACGCTGGGCGTCGAGTTTGACTCCGACCAGAGCTGGGATGAGAAAAAGGAGATTTACCGGATCTCAAACAAGATCGTCCGCACCCTCCACCACACCCAATCCGCCATCGGCGACAAGCGCGGCCTGTGGACCACGGTACTGGCCGCCTCCGTTCTGCTTGGGGTGGATGAATAGGCCTCCTGCCGCGCGAGGAGGACGGGCCGCCGCCTTCCTGCCCGCGCGATTTTCGTTCTCCTGTCTAGCGAGAGTTCGGCGGCCTGGAGAGGTCTGATGCAAAAGCACGAGATTCTAAGCTTTCCAACCCGCCCGATTCAGATTGACAAGCAGAAAAGCGTCGCCGCGCTGCTGGAAAAGATGCAAGGCATCTCCTTCCAGGGCCGGAACCTGGCCATCGCCTATCAGGTCTGGAAAAAGATGCTGGGGGAGCGCGTCATGATCATGATGGGCATGTCGGGCGCGATGATCCCGGCCGGCATGCGCCGGCTGGTCGTCTATATGATCCAAAACCGGCTGGTGGACTGCCTGGTCTCGACGGGCGCCAATTTCTTCCACGACATCCATGAAACCCTCGGCCACTTTCACTTCCAAAGTTCTCCTGCCATGGACGACGTCGAGTTGCAAAAGAATCTGATTGACCGCATGTATGACACGCTCGCCGACGAAGAGGAATTCCGCCAGGAGGACGCGTTTATCGGCCGCTTTGCCGCTTCGCTCAAACCCTCGCACCCTTACACCACCCGCGAGTTTCTTTACCTGCTCGGCAAGGAAATCAGCCGGAGCGCCAAGGAAGACGGGATCGTGACGTCAGCCTACAAGGCGGGGATTCCGCTGTATTGTCCGGCCATTGGCGATTCTTCGATCGGCATTGGCATTGCCGAAAACCGCCATCAGGGCAAAAACCAATTCACATTCGACGTGATCGGCGACGTTCTGGAGACGGCTCGGCTGGCCGGTGAATCGCCGGCGAGCGGCGTTATCTACTTTGGCGGCGGCACGCCCAAGAACTTCGTCCAGCAAAGCGAAGTGACCGCGACGTTCATGCGGCAGTCGCACGAAGGGCACAAATACGCCGTCCAAGTGATCACCGACGCGGCGCACTGGGGCGGTCTTTCCGGCTGCACCTTTGAGGAGGCCCAAAGCTGGGGCAAAATCGCCCACGACGCGAGCATGGCCACTTGCCATTGCGATTCCACTATCGCCATGCCGATCCTGATCACCGCGCTGTCGGAGAACGGGAACCTCATCCGCCGGCGCAAAAAGCCGGCGTTCAAAATGGGGGCAGAACTGGCCTTTACGTTCCCTAAATAAGGGAGGAAGTCTTTTGCTGATGGTTGCAAAAGATGGTGACAACAGCCGTTGGAGGACGGATCACAGACCCCGAGGCCTTCACCGCCACCCAGGGGCGCCACCGAGAAAATGTCACGGTATTTTCGACCCTCAATAGGCTGGGCGAGGGCGGCATCCCGCGAAGATGCGCCGGTGGAAGCCGCACGCAAGTCAGCCTTGAGGAATTCAACCTGTGAATCAGATGGCAGAAAAGTCGAAGGAACGGTAAAATAGGATCTTCGGCGAGCGCCCCAGGACCTTCCGCGGCAATCCGACGCGGTTACCAAGGATGGCGATGTGGAAACGGTTCCCGATAGCTCGCCCAATCAAAAAGTGGGAGGTCTTCATGCAACGCCTGATTCCCGCCCCCGCCAATGGAAAATTCCAGCAGATTGTCGCTCCCGGAACGATGCGCTTTCTTGACTTTGCCCACATCGGGATCGCCAAGGGTGAATCGCACGCCAGCCGGACCGAAGGGCGCGAGGTGGTGATTGACTTGTTTTCCGGAACGGCCTCGGTCACGGTCACGAGCCCTTCGGGAAGCGCGACCTTCGCAAAGGCAGGGGTGCGCGGCGATGTTTTTTCCGGGCCACCCGTCATGGTTTATGTCCCGCCCCAGTCCACCTACACGCTGACTGCGGTTTCTGACAGCGTGGACGCCGGCATCTTCAGCGCGCCGTCGAAGGCTGCCGTACCGCCCGCCTTGCTCGACGGCCCTGCCGTCAAGGTGAATCTTGCCGGCCGTAACAACTGGCAGCGCACGGTCTATTCGGCTCTCGACACCAGCACGCCCGCCGATCGCCTGTTGGCAGGCGAAACGGTGAATCCTCCTGGCAACTGGTCCAGCTACCCGCCGCACAAGCACGACCACAAAAACCCTCCCGGCGAAGCCGTGCTCGAAGAGATTTATTTTTTCCGAATCAAGCCGGCGCAGGGCTTTGGATTCATTTACACTTACACAGCTCCGGGCGACCCGGAGGGTTTTTCAAATGTCTATGTGGTGCATGACGGCGACACCGTGCTTTTGCCCAAGGGGTATCATCCCGTCGTCGCGGCGCCCGGCTATCAGCTCCATTACACATGGGTTCTCGGGGGCGAAGAGCGGCGCTACGGCGCCTGGGCCGATGACCCGCTGCACGCTTGGGTGAAAAATCAGTGACGATATCGCCCCTTTACGAGCGGTGGCAGGATGGTGCTGCGGCAAGACGGAGCCCGGCGGCGGCCGCGGCGAGGATGGACTAAGGTCTCCCTGCTGTCATAAAATGCAAGGCCGCGACACCCGACATGCGAATTCCTTTTACTTATCCCAACGTTCCAGCGGTCGAAATTCCGGACTCCAACCTGCTGGCGCTGCTAGAGCCGGCTCGTCTTGAGCCGCCCAAGCCCGCCGAGCGACTGGTCGAGGAGGCGCTCGACCACCCCATCGGGGCAAAGCCGCTCGAGCAACAGCTCTCCGCCAGCTCTCACATCCTGATTCTCGTGGATGACATCACTCGCCAGACGCCCGCGGCTCGGCTGCTGCCGGCGGTCCTCGAGCGGCTTCAGGCTGCCGGGTGTTCGCGCCAAAACATTCGAATCCTCATCGCTGCCGGCACCCACGCCCGCATGAGCCGCGAAGAGGTGAACACAAAACTCGGCGCCGCGACGCCGGACGATTACGAAGTCCATCTCCACCATTGGCGCGACGAAGAAAAGCTGCGCGAAATCGGAACCACCCCCGACGGCACGCCGATTCGAGTCAACCGCATGCTGGGCGAGGCGGATTTCGTCCTCGGCGTCGGCATGATTGTTCCGCATCGCGTCATGGGCTTTACGGGCGGCGCGACCATCGTCCAGCCGGGCGTCTCCGGACCGCAGATCACCGGCTACACGCACTGGCAGAGCGCGCTTTTTGCCGGTGGCGAAATTCTGGGCATTGCGGAGAATCCCGTGCGCCAGGAGGTCGAGCAGATCGCCCGCCAGGCTGGCTTGCGCTTTATCGTCAACGTGGTGATGGACGCTCGAGCGCACGTCCTCCACGTCGTGGCCGGTGATCCGGTAGCCGCGCACCGCCAGGGGGCTGAGCATTCCCGTCGCATTTACGGCGTCCCTCAGCCGGGCGTGGCGGACATTGTCATCGCGGAATCCTATCCGGCCGATTACGACCTTTGGCAAGCCGCCAAAGGCATTTATTCTTCGGAGCTTTCTGTCGCCAAGGGCGGCGTGGTCGTTCTGGTCACTCCTTGCCCGCACGGCGTCTCGGATGAGCATCCGGAAGTCGAGAGCCTCGGCTATCGCGCCCTCGAGGAGGTCAAAAAAATGGTCGAGCACAAAACCATCACCGACCTCGTTGCCGCGGCGCATCTGGTTCACGTGGGTCGAGTGATCCGCGACCGGGCGCGCGGCATCATGGTTTCGCCCGGCATCCGCCCGGGCGTTCAGCGGCGTCTGGGGTTTCAAAGTGCTTCGACCCCCCAGAAGGCTCTGGAGAAGGCCTTTGAGCTCGCGGGGCACTCGGCGAGCGTCGCTTTGCTCCGCCACGGCGGAGACGTGCTGCCGTTGATTACCGGAACTTCGCGCTCCGCGAGCGCCTGAGCGGACAAACCATGGCTCAAACCGCCTCTTCCGTCGCCTCGCCAAACCGCGCCATCGCCGGCTTTCGCTGGTACATCTGCCTCCTGCTCTTCTTCGCTACGGTCATCGCCTACGTGGACCGCGGCGTCATCGCCTACCTCGAAAAATTCCTCGAAACGACCATCGGCTGGAACAGCATTCAGTACGGCTATATGACGGCCGCTTTCCAGGCGGCTTACGCCATCGGCCTGGTTTGCGCCGGACGCTTTACTGACGTTTTTGGAACACGCCGCGGGTTTGCCTTTGCCATCACGCTCTGGAGCTTTGCCGCCATGCTTCCCGCCGCCGCTCACACGGCTTTTGCTTTTGGCGTGGCGCTGTTCATTCTTGGATTGGGCGAGGCGGCCAACTTTCCCGCTTGCATCAAGACGGTGGCCGAATGGTTTCCCAAGCGCGAGCGCGCGCTGGCCACGGGCCTTTTCAATTCCGGCTCAAACGTCGGCACCATCGTCGTTCCGCTCGTCGTCCCCTTCCTGACTTACACTTTTGGCTGGCGCGCGGCTTTCATCGTCACCGGCTCTTTCGGGCTTGTGTGGCTGTTGCTGTGGCTGTGGCTTTACGCGAAACCGGAGCAGCACCGCTGGCTGTCGCCGGCAGAGCTGGCACTGATCGAGAGCGACCGCGAGCCGAAAGTGGCCTCCGTGCCCTGGCGCCGTTTGCTTCCGAAGCGCGAAACCTGGGCGTTTGCGATCGGCAAGTTCATGACCGATCCCATCTGGTGGTTTTACCTCTTCTGGCTGCCTCGATACCTCCAGGGAACGTTCCACCTGAACCTGACCCAGAGCGAAGCACCGGTGGTAGCGATCTATGTGGTTTCCATCGCCGGCAGCGTCGGAGGCGGTTGGATCCCTGCTGCCCTTCTCAAACGAGGCCGAGGCTTGAACTTTGCGCGCAAGACCGCCATGCTGATCTGCGCTCTCGCCGTGGTGCCCGTGGTCTCCGCCCCTTATCTTCACCACTTGTGGCTTGTCGTCGGCGTCGTAGGGCTCGCCGCCGCCGCGCATCAGGGCTGGTCCGCGAATATCTTTACGCTACCCTCGGACACGTTTCCCAAGGCGGCCGTGGCGAGCGTGGTCGGCATCGGCGGAATGCTCGGGGCGATTGGCGGGGTTCTCATGCAATTGGCCACCGGCTTTGTGGTCCACCAGACTCACAGTTACCTGCCGCTCTTCATCGTCGCGGCCTCGGCTTACCTTCTGGCTTTGCTTGTGATCCAGCTCCTGGCCCCACGGCTGGCGCCGGCCAACTTCGACGCGTAGGCCGCCGGAACCCCGTCCTCTGCGCCTTCACGTGACGCCGCCTGCGGGCCGATTCCCGCACCCGCCCGCCCTTCTGCTCCGCGAGTCCTTCCGCCAGGGCGTCCGGGGGCGCAACCGCACCCTCGCCAACTTAACCCACTGGCCGGCGGAAAAGGTCGAGGCCTTGCGCCAAGTCCTGAAGGGGAACTGGGCTTCGACTTCAGGGTTTCAATCGGCCGCGGCTCTAGGTTGCCGGCCTGACCGGGAAGATCGAGGCATCGGTCGCAAAGCATCGCTGGCAGGCAAACCTCGATGGGCCCGCCAATCAGCTCTGCCCGCGAGTAGCCGAACAACCGCTCAGCAGCGGCGTTCACAAGAAGAATCTGGCCCTCACCGCCGAGGATGAGAACCGCGTCGGGAATCCATTCGAGAGTACCGTCAATTGAAAATTCGTCGTCCATGGGCCTGAATGCGTGCGTTGCCTTATTTTAACAGACCAACATCTGTGCGTGACAGCGTCGAAGGGCAGAGGGTTTTACTCAGGAATTCGCTAGAGTTTCCTTGCCTCTGAGTCTTGGCTGTCGACGGCTAAAGAATTCGTTTAAGACCGAGAGCAGCTTCCCGACCTCGACTCCATCCGCTGCGGCGGCATCTCGCAAGCTCAGGGATCGCGGGGGGTATTTGACTTGCGCCAAAGTTCTTAATCCAGCACCAATCAGCAGAGACCGCGTGCGCGGAAAGCTCGTCACAAACCAGTAGAGCGGCAATTCGGCGCTGACCGAATCGGGCTCAAGCCAAGCCGGGGGCGATTGCCTGAGCGTGAGCGCCATATTGGCGGCGAAAACAAGCACTGCGCTCAATTCGATGAATGCGGAAAACGGCAAAATGGACCAGACGGCAGAGCCCGGAGAAGAGGTGTAAGCGATCGCTTCGCATGAAACGCGCAACAGGCAGCCGGCCGTGAGGAGCCAGAGACTCGCAGCCATCAGCCGCGTGCTGTAGAGCTCGCGCCCGCCGAGAAATGCCGGCAATATGCGAGGCGCGAGCGCAAAGATGAGCGTGGCGATGAAACCCACCGTGAGCGCGTGGCGTGAAGCGCCTCCAAGGCCGGTGATTTGCGGAAACACGTCCGCCACGACAGCGAGCGCCGCGGCCCCGACAAGCCATCCGTAGGAGATGCGGATGAACAGCGGATATTGTCGGTAAACGTAAAGAAGCTTTGCCGGCCTCGCTGAATGATGGAAGATGCGCAGGGCGTACACGGCCGCCAACGTCGCGACCAGCGCCAGGATGTCGGTAATCCAGAAGCGGAACGTCAATGCGCTCAGGACGATCAAAACTAGCGCGGGGCAAAGCCAGCGCGCAGCGCGATTTTCAGGGAGCTTTAGGCCCAGAAAAATCGTTACGAAACGCGTGCTGTATCCCCATGCAAGCGGAACCACAAATCCCCATAACTCGGCAATCAGAAGCAAGTGATCGAGTTCAGCGGGATAGACAGGCAGGCTTTGAGTCAAGCTGACGTAAATCGCGATGCCCAGGTTAATCGCTAACGCCAAACCGAGCCCGATAAATCCCACGATGCCGAGCCACGATCCCAGGTCGCTCGGAGCACGGCGACCGGACTTCTTCGGCTTCTCATGCGGAGGAAAGAGCAGAACTCGCTGCGCCAAGACGTAGGCGGCCAGCTCGAGCAGAGCAGATGCAACGAGTCCCAACTTCCAATCAACGGGTCGAACCCCAACCCACCACCGCCAGGCCACTCCGGCCGTCCACAACGCCCAGACTGTCCAGACAGCGCCGAATTTCTTGAGCGTCCAGCCGCGAAACTTGGGCAACGCGTAAAGCGAGATGCCGAGAATAAAACTGCCCACCCACCCCAGGACCTGCGCCTGGCCGTGAGCCTGAATCCATGCCGTGCTGGCCCCGCCGGCCGAGCGATGCGAGGCGATCTCTACCAGGTTCCAGACGCCGAGAACCGTTCCAGGAAACGCCAGAAACGCCAACCCGCCCGCAATGAAAGCGGCCAGGGCGCGCGCCGCCTGCCGTTCGGGCGCCGGGTCGGCGTAATCCGCGCCGCTCAGGCGGTCCCGCTCGTAGGCGCTCTTCCACGCTGCGGGGAGTTGGGGCGTCACGCTTGTCACTGTATTTGTCGAAGTCACCAGGTAAATCTTAAAGGGCACGAACGTGTCAGCACCGGCTTTCAGACCGGCTCGTAATATCGCTCGCCGGCACACGCACGGCAGACGGTGCGCCCGCCGACGCGGACTTCGCGGTGAAAGCCTATGCCTTCACCACACTGCTCGCAAATCACCCGTGGAAAGTGGCTGCCCGGCAGGTCTTCCGACGCAAGGCTTACTTTCACCCATTCAGTTTGATACAGGTCCTCATCGGGAAAGGCTCGATAGGCTCGCGCCAGAGCTTCCAGCCGGTCAATCGCCGGATATTGGATCGAGCTCTCCTCATTTGCAGATTCGCGGGCTGCGACGCGGATGGCCCGGTCCGCCGCGAGATCAACGAATGTCGCAGCCATCTTTCCCATATCCCTCAACTTCAATGTCCGGTTCGCAAGCCGGCAGCCGGTCACTAGCTGGATTGCATCCGGCAGGCAGCGATAGGTCTCAACAACCACAACGAGGGATCTCTTGCGTTCGTTTGGATTATCAATCTCCAGCCGCTTAAGCGCCAGCAGGCACATTCTGATCGCGAGTATGATTCCAGGCTGGGGCGGCTGGCCGTTCTTGGACGCAGCTTGGATGTAATCTTCAAGGCTTTTCATTGCACACGGGCGGCAAGAAGCCCCAAAACCCTTTCGCGGTCTTCGGGACTATTCAGATTCTCGAAGATCGCTTCATCCATGCCCGCAATCGCCAAGTCCTCGGGCGTAATCACATCCACCTGTAATCGCGGCAGGATTCTAATGATGGCCGTTTCACCTTCTTCGATCGCTTCACGGATTTGCCGCGCGCTCGACCGGCGATAGGCAGCGCAAAGCGGCTGCCAGCCTCCGGTGGTGCGAGGGACGACGGCGTCCGGCTTGCTCGCTGCCACTCGCCGGATAAGCAACTCGATGAATCGGCCGTCAACCAAGGGGAGATCACAGGCAATAAAGATTCCCCATTCGCCAGTCATGCGTTCGAGCCCCGTCAGCATGGCTGCCAGCGGCCCTTTTCCTGGCCAGCGGTCTTGAATGATTGGCTCATGAGTGAATTCAAATCGGCCCGCGGGGCCGAGAACAGCAACCGAATCCACGTATGGTTTGAGGAGATTCACCGTACGCAGAAGTAGGGATACACCTTCGATTTCAACCCGCGCCTTATCAACGCCCAGGCGAGTACTCCGGCCACCGGCAAGCACAAAACCGTTTAGACAGAGACTCCCACTCATGGTCCGCCCCTTAGCAAGCATAAACTCTTCGCACAGCAAGCGCCATCCACGGGCATCATGGAGCACGCTGCAAGGGGGGCATGGTCCAATGTCGTTGCCGCCAGGAATGAGGGGGCTATCGAACGACCAGGAGCGCTGGCGATCTCAGGACGCTTTGCCGGTGCATTTTCGAGAGATTCATGACGTGCCACAATCCAATGCCCCACCAGGCGAGAGCAGCAAGTTCCAAGACGCCTGTGACGCCGATCAGCGAGTAAGCCATGCCGGGACGCCAGTCCGTCAGGATTTGAAGCAGCACGCGCCCCGCGCAGCCTACGTTGAGAAGAACAAACGGGCCCCAAAGGGCGGGCAGTTGCTTCGAGTCGATTCCAGCCAGGATCGGGACGACACGGGAGGAGACGCCAATAATCATCATGCTGATGAAGCCTACTGCGAAAGCGTGAAGATGCGCTCCCCAGAACGCGTGCGGGAAACCTTCGCCGGTCCAGATGCCATAAGGCATCAGAAAAGGCAGCATGAGCATGGCCACCAGAAGCCATGCGTAAGCGGCGCGAATGAATTTCCAGCTTCGGTCCGGCTGGGTGGTGGGCGTGAAGATTCGCAATTGAATCACCAGCAGCACGGCCCAGAGCGCCATCAAGACATATGAGATCTCCAGCGCAATGCCCCATGCAGCGTTGCCCGTGATAAACAAAGCCACGTAGCTTGCAACATCAAGCAAAAGGCTGCCGTTCATGAGCCAGAAGATCAGCTTCTGGCGGTCGTGGCGCGGCTTACCCAGGCCATAAACGACGGGCACAAACCGCTGGCTGACGCCTGCGGTGATCAGCACCGCGAAGCCGAACAACTGGATGTCGCGCAGCGGCGCGTCCAGCAGCGCTGTGCGAAAAACCGTCTGCTGAAGATTCGCTGCCGTCGCCTCGGCGAAGAAAAAGAATCCGTCGAAAATCGCCTGGATCAGAAACCACGCGAGCGCCGCAATGATAAAGGTCTCGTAAGGATTATGCGGAGCAATAGATTGCCGCGAAGTCTTGAGAATAATCGTGATGAACGAAACGATGGCAGTCACTTCAGCGGTGACTGAAATTCCGCCCAAGCTAAGCGCCCACGGCCCATGCTGAAGCATATCGGCAGTCGCTCGCAGCAGGATTCCGCCCAGCATCAAGTAGAGCGTGAAATTCGCCAGCTCGGCTCGCCACAGCGTCGTGTTTTTGAATCGGGGGAAAGACTGATAAGCAAAGCCCATCACGAACAAGCCCACCCAGCCGAAGATCATGGCATGGGCATGTGCGTGAATGGCGGGCATGAGCGCAGGCTGAAGCAGCTCTTTGCCAACTGAAATCCGCAGGAGCGAGATGACTCCCCACATGCCGCCCAAGCTGAGCACGATTGCTATTCCGGCTTTAAAGAAGCGGCGGTAGATATAGTCCGCGAGCGTTTCGCGATAGACGTAGGGCTGTTGGGAAGCGTTGGTCATTTCAGCGTTCAAGTCCTTGAGCAGCACCTCAAGGTCCGCCTCGTGGACGCGGGCGAAAAACTCCAGAGATTCGGCCGGACCGTGCTCTCCGCCGCAGCCATGCAGCCCGTGGCGGTCAAAAATCTTCCTGGCTGAAGGGCAGATGCGCACGACCTCCGCAACGCTCGTTGATGCTTCGATTTTCTTTGCCATATTCTTTCCCGACCAAGCCGTTGATCGCACGCTCGAATTCAGACGATTTCGCGGCAGAGTCTCATTGGGCTGCTCCACTCCCCCACTCTCCAAGTGATTGCGCCTGACAGATGCAGATTACGATCACCCTCAATCGCCAACAATGACTTTTGTCACTCTCGGTGTGACTTCGGTGTGACTTTAGTCATATCGGGGCGAGCCTCTCGCCTTCAATATGTTCACTAGACGGCGGGAAGCGACGGCGGTGCCGGGTGCGACGGACGTGTTGAAGCAAGAACACCAGACCATTAAAGGCGCCCTAGGCCTTGCGGAGCGGATCGCGGCAAAGATAAATCGCGGCGAGGAAACGCCGCCCGGGGGCGTTACGAAGCTGATGGAATTTATCCGTCTTTTCGTTGAGCAATGCCACCACAGCAAGGAGGAAGAAATCCTGTTTCCGCTGCTTGAGAAAAAGGGTATTCCAGCAAACGGAGGGCCTCTCAGGATAATGCTCATGGAGCACGACCGCGCTCGGGTTCTGATCGAAGAGATGAGCATGGCAGCCGGCAACGGGATCACACATGATTCGGCAAAGCGCTGGATGCAAGCAGCGTGGAATTATTCCGACCTCATGTTCGACCATTTTTACAAGGAAGAAGAAATGCTGTTCAAGATG
>JAKAWO010000062.1 GCA_021827255.1 Acidobacteriota bacterium
CGACGACCCCGCCGCCAAAGGCCACGAGCAGCGAGTGGCGATCGGCGCCGCAGGCCGACAGTTTCAAAGCAATCCGCTCAACCTGCGCCAGGGACTTGGATGGCTCGCCCGCAGGCACCGTGATGGCGCGCGCGCGGCTTAGTCCGGCGGCGCGGAGAAACCTGCCGCCCCACTGCCGCCACAATCCGGGCTCGGTCAGGATGAAAATCGAGGAATAATGGGCTGGGTTGATGGATCGGAAGGCGCTCCAAGCGCCGCGGCCAACCACCACGCTATAATCGAAGTTCCTCGATCTGACCTTCAGGCGTCTCATCCTGGCGTATCACCCCATCCGTTGAAGCGAACAGATAACATATCATTCCCGCCCCAAAAAGTGCGCATTGGAGATTGGCCCGGGCTGGATTGCGGATCATCGCGCTCACGAGTATCATGGGAGGTTCATGAGAGAGAAGAAGGGTTTGAAAGCAGATTACGTGATCCTTGGCGGAGGCATTGCGGGGATGCGCGCCGCCATCGAGCTGGCCGCGGCGGGCAGCGTGTTGGTCCTGACTAAGGGGGATGTCCACGAGTCCAACAGCCAGCAGGCGCAGGGCGGTATTGCCGCAGCGCTCGCCGACGACGATGAAGTCTCCTTGCACTACCAGGACACTCTGCGGGCCGGTGACGGCCTGTGCTCGGAGCAAGCCGTGCAGATGCTGGTCGGACAAGGGCCGCGTGAAATCCAACGGCTCATCGAATGGGGAATGAAGTTCGATCGAGATGGAAACAAGCTAGCGTTTACCCGCGAGGGCGCGCACAGCCGCTCGCGAGTGCTCCACGCCCATGGAGACTCGACCGGAGCCCAGACCATGCGGGCGCTGATCGCCAAGGCTCGGCACTTATCCGGTATCGAAATCCGCTCTCACGCTTTTGCCCTGGATATCCTGATGGAGGGCGGTGCGGTAACCGGCGTGCTCTACCTGGACGAGAAGCAAGGGACGGTTCACTCGCTGTCGGCACGGTCGGTGCTTCTAGCGACCGGCGGCCTCGGCCAAGTTTACCAGGAGACCACCAATCCCGCCGTCGCCACGGGCGACGGAGTCGCGCTGGCTTATCGGGCTGGCGCGTTGCTGAGCGACCTTGAGTTCATTCAGTTCCATCCGACGGCTCTTTTTGTCAAAGGCGCACCGCGCTTCCTGCTTTCCGAGGCCCTGCGAGGCGAGGGCGGGATTCTACGCAACATTCTCCTCGAGCGGTTCATGCCCCGCTACCACGAGGCGGGTGAGCTGGCTCCCCGCGACGTCGTTTCGCGCAGCATCGTCATGGAGATGCAAAAGACGCGCAGCGAGTTTGTCTATCTCGACCTGACGGGCCTCGACGCCGAACACGTCAAAAAGCGATTTCCGACCATCTATTCCACCTGTCTTCAGAACAATCTGGACATCACCCAAGACCTGATTCCGGTCCGGCCGGCAGCCCACTACTCGATGGGCGGGGTCGCCTCCGACTTGGATGGGGCCACTTCCGTGGCCGGACTTTACGCGGCGGGTGAAGTGGCGGCCACCGGCGTTCACGGCGCCAACCGGCTGGCCAGCAATTCTTTGCTGGAGGGGCTGGTCTTCGGAGCGCGAGCCGCTGCCGCCATGACAAGGCCACCCTGTCCAGCCTCCTTTCCCGCACCCCCTCGGAACGAAGCGGTTCCATGCTCCGCCCAGCAGTCCACCGACCCGGCGGCTCTCGCGCCACCGGAAAAACTCATCGCGCTAGTCCGGTCCGTCCTGTGGAGCAAGGCAGGCATTCTGCGGAACGGGCGCGACTTGAGCGATGCGGTCAAAAAGCTCGAAACACTTGGTCTCGGCCCTGAAATCCCTCCCCAGCGGCGTGCCTATGAGGCGATGAACGTGCTAACCGTCGGCCGGTTGATTGCGCGCTGCGCCTTGGCTCGGCGGGAAAGCCGCGGCGCCCACTACCGCACCGAGCTTCCCCTCAAAGACGATAGCCGCCCTCCTTCACATTCGTATGTCCGAAAGGGCGGGGGCGTTTTCTTTGCCCCGTCGCTGCCTGCTCCGGCCACGGCGTCGCAATCAATTTCGCGCGGCCGGTAAATCTCCGCGCGCGCCGGCGCCTGACTTTAGGCGGTTGTTACGGTAGTCGCTGCGATTGTTCGAGTTCTTCGAGCGTCGCCAGAACGACGCGGCCGACAATGGTCAGGCTGGCGGGGCTGCAATGTTGGACAGTATCCTGAGCCGTGTGCCAGTAGCCGCCGAAGGGGTTGGTGCCCGGACCATAATCCAGACCAATGATGTCAATGGCAGAGACACCAGCGTTGATGAATGGAAGGTGGTCATCGTCAATCGCGGTGGGAGAAGCGCGGAAGTTGCGCTTGTAGCCGAGCCGGTCGGCCGTCCGAAAGACGATCCTGTTCAGCCACGCGGTCGAGTTCGCATCCGGGTGGATTTCAAGATCGGTTCCAGCCACCATATCCACAAGGATCATCGCTTGGATACGGTCAAGCTTGCCGTCGGACGTCAGACGGGCGACCAGATGGCGGCTGCCATAAACGCCGTCGGTGGGCGACCAGTGTTGGATGGCCTCTTCCCCGTCGAAAAAGACCAGCCAGTAAGTGAAGCGATGCTTCTGGCGCGGCAGAATACGCGCCAACTCCAGCAGAAAGGCGGCGCTTGAGCCGCCGTCGTTGGCGCCCACAAACCGGAAATTGGGAAACCGCTTCGTGTCGTAATGGCCGGCAATCATGATGACTTTGTGGCTTGCGGCGGGCAGTTTGGCGATAAGGTTGACCATCGGGATGGCGCCGATCGGCGTGTCCGCCGTGAAGGCGTCCTCCTCGACCGACCACCCCGACCGCTTGAGCTGACCGATGATCCATTGGCGGGTCGCCGCGAGGGCTTTCGAGCCCGCCGGGCGCGGGCCAAAATCCACCAGCCGCTCCAGATATGAAAATGCGCGGGTGCCGTTGAATGCGTAAGGAGCGGCCGCTCGGCAGGGCGCCGTAAATCCGGCAAGCGCCGACCCTGCGATGGCCGCCAGCAAGGCCAGATGGAAATACCGGCAGGCGTCAGGCCTCTTCTTCATGCTTCGGCTTTCGCTTGCGCAGGTAAACCAGCCAGGACAGGCCGATGCTCAGCACGTAGAGCCCGACCAGAGGAATCCAAACGACGAAGATGGAGGCCATATCATTGCTGGGAACAATGGCAGCGGCGGCCACCGCCGTGAGAAGAATAGCGTAGCGGACGTTCCGCAACAAAAATTTGGGGGTGACGATCCCAAAGACCGAAAGGATCAAAACCGCGACCGGAAGTTCAAACACCAAACCCACCGCCAGCATAATAGAAAAGGCCAAATTCCAATACTCGTTGATTTCCACGACGGGCGTAAATTGGTGCGCGAATCCCACCAGAAAAAAAAGCGCCTTGGGCAGCGCCAACTCGTAAGCGAAAATACCGCCCGCAATGAACAGCCCGCTGGTGAGCAAAACGAAAGGCCAGATGTAACGTTTTTCATGCCGATAGAGCCCCGGCGAAATGAACAGCCACAACTGCCAAAGAACGTACGGCGAGGCAAGAAAGAGTCCGGCGATGATGGACATCTTGACGTAAAGGTTGAAGGGGTCCACCGGGTTGAAATAGGCGAGTTGCGTCGGAAGGTGCAGGGCGCGCTGGGCGTCGGTCAAGGGGCGCGCCAGATAGCTATAGATGGCATCCCGAAAATAAAAGCAAATCCCGCTGGCAACCAGAATGGCGACGACGCTGTGCAAGAGCCTCTGCCGCAATTCCTCGAGGTGCTCGAGGAAGGACATTTGTCGCGCGTTCAGGTCGTCATCCTCGGGGTCTCGGTTCGGCCTCTTCGTGGGAGGGTTCTGAATAGTCGTAGCCATGATCGGGGGGCGAGTCGAGCTCGGTTTCCGCTTCGGGTTCGGCCTCGGAGTGTAATTCGCGCGGCTGGTCTAGGTTCCGGATTTCTTCTTCCAACGAATTCTTCAGTTCGTCTGAGGCGCGGCGCAACTGCCCCAAACCCTTGCCGAGGGTTCGCGCGATCTCCGGCAGCTTTTCAGGGCCAAACAGAAGGAAGGCTATGAAAAGAATAAAGCCGATCTCCAAAAACCCGCCGCTGAACAAACTTCGCCTCTCTGGAAGATCATAGGCAAGGGCCGGATGGATGTCAAGGTACTGCGTCCGGCGGCAGGTTGCCTGCGTGCGAGCACCCAACGATCGCTTCGGTCACGACTTCGCTTGCGCCAGATAGTACTGGGCATTCACCTCGATAGAGCTCTGGTAGTCTGCCGGCACATCCTCTAGCGCAAAGATCGAGTTCGTCGGGCACACGGGAATACACGCGCCGCAATCAATACAGTCGGTGGGGCTCACGTAGAGCTGCGGCGCCTCCTCGAAGCCTGCCTCGTCTTTCCGGGGATGAATGCAATCCACCGGGCACACTTGGATGCATTCTTCGTCTTTCGTGCAGGTATTTGTAATCACATACGCCATCGTTTGACCCTCCCGGTCAAAATAAGCCGGCGCCTCTTCGAAGAGCGCCAACCCCATGTTGCGACCGAGAGGCGATTTCTTCGGTGATCCGCGTCACACCCGGCGAACCCTTTCGCTTGATCGCTTATCAGGGGAGGTAATAGAAGAACACGGCCAGAATGAGGTACACGCTCAACAGTTGCAGCCCTTCGAACCAGTTCGTCTCACCGTCGAACGAGACCAGAGCGATGGCGGCCACTGAAAGAATCACCGCAACGATTTCGAGCGGAGGAAACACCAGCGTCATGGGAGTGGCGCTGAACCGTGACAACACCACCAGCAGCGGCGCGACGAACAAGGCGATTTGGGTGCTGCTGCCCATCGTCACGCTCAGGGCCAAATCCATTTTGTCCTTCCCCGCCATGGCAATCGCCGTCGAATGTTCGGCGGCATTGCCCACCACGGCAAGAACCACAACGCCCAGAAACGTGTCCGGCCAGCCGAGCGCGTGGCTGGCGGCTTCAACGCAACTCCCGAGGATCGCGCTCTCGATGGCAATGATCCCGCCCGATAGGAGAAGCGCTGCCAGCGCGGCCCCTTGGGTTACGCGTGGCGGCTCCTGACCGGCCCGGCCAAACAGGTCGCGGTGAGTCCGGAAGGTAAAGACGAGGCTGCCGAAGTAACTGATGAGCAACACCAAAGCCGTCCACAGACTGACAAGCTCAATGATTCCTCCCCCCCGTTTGAGAGAGCCGTCTATCGTGACCTCAAAAAAAGCCGGCATCACCAACGCCACGACCGCCAGAAAAAGCATCGTGTTGCTCGCCCCCGCTGCTCGCCGATTGAAGCATTGTTCCTCCCGATGGATGCCGCCGACAAAAATCGCCAGCCCAGAAACCAGGAGCAGATTTCCGATAATGCTTCCGGAAAGCGAGGCTTTGACAATTTGTACTTGGCCGTGCCAGAGCAGAACAAACCCGAGGATCAGCTCAGTCGCATTGCCCAGCGTCGCGTTGAGCAACCCGCCAAGCGCCGGGCCGAGGTGGCTGGACAGTTCCTCGGTGGCGCTGCCCAGCGCGGCCGCCAGCGGGACTAAACTCAAGGCTGATAGCCCAAAGGCCAGCGCCGACGAAGTGGTTAGAATGGAAACGAGGATCGAGGCTGGGACGAGGAGGAGCGCGGAAAGTCTCCAGCCTCTTAGGAAGTATCGCCATGCGGTCAGTGGCGGCGCGTCAATTTTCAGAGCCTTTCTATCGCCGGATCCGGCCACCCGGATGCCTCACGTTGTTTCTTGGAAGGTTCGGCCGTCTCTCGGGCTGAAGGTCATCAGGCTGACGCTTGGTCCAACGGCCGCTTTCCCGGCTACCGGGCGCGGAAGATACATCGCTCAAGGTTTCTGCGGCTGCGCCGTCTGCGGCTTTCTTTTTCCAAAGAGGCCCTGAAGGGTGTTTAGAAAGCCGGAGCTTTTCTGCGTCGAGGAGCCGGAAACGCCTTTTCCAAGCGCGGCCGGTAAGTTGCCCAATCCACCCGCGGCGCCTCGCAACAGGAAGCGAGGATTATCCAACGTCCCCTTCAGGTCAAATGGAAAAGAGAGAGCGCCGTTGCTGTACGTGGCGCCCAGCACGCCCGCCAGCACATTGGTAATCCCCGTCTGGCCCGCATTCAGCTTGGCGATGCCCGTGTAGTCGAGATTCCCCGGACCGACCAGCGCCATTCGGCCCGCGCCATCAACGTCCACTCCGTTGCCGACGATGGCGATTTGCCTGCTCCGGATGGTTCCCTGGGCGATATCCAGATCAGCGGAAATGGAAGAGAAGGAAGACGGATCGCCCGCCGCAGATCCGAGCTGTGCCACGCGAGCCAATAGCATAAGGTTCCTGTTCAACTGCAAGCTGGGCAATTTCCCGTTGCGGACACTAACCTGGCCAACGCCGTTCAATCCTGAGAGCGGGTCGGGGGATCGAGCCATGTCGCCGGTCAGCTTCATGGTTCCGTCCATGGTTCCGCTCATCTTTCCGCGCGCCTGGGGAAAAGATTCGAGCAAGCGCGCCACGTCCACGCCGCGGATCTGAACGTCGGTTGCATAGTGCAGGTTGGGGCCGGCGAAATCGAGCGCCAGCGTTCCCGTGGCTTGACCCCCGTCCAACTTCATGCGGATCTCATCGAGCAGGATTTTCTTGGCATAGATCCGGATTTTGGATTTGAACGCTGTACACTGGAGCGTATCGAATTGAAGCGAGTCAGCCTTGAGCGATCCCTGCGCGGCAAGCTGGGGAGGGATTTCCGCCGCATAGGCGGTTGAAAGCAGCTCGCCCGGAAAGCGTCCCGGGGAGGATGAATCGGCCGCTGGCTCGGCCGGTCGGGCGCCGCTTGGCCCCAAAGCACTCAAATCAACATTGTGGAGTTCACTCGAGATCCCTCGCCCTTGCAGATAGATCGGGCCCTGGCGGCCCGAGGGGAGAAGATTCGCCATCGTCCACTCTCCGTGCTCGATCCTGAGATTGGAAATCACTCCCAAGGTAAACATCGAAGAGTCCTGCGAACCGCCCGGTCGGCTCGCCGGGCGAGCCGGGCTTTCGTAGTTCCAATGGCCTTGTGCATCGGAAATCAGGTGCAGTTCCGGATTCTGGAGATCGAGCGAGGTGATCTCCACTTGGCGGTTCCATAACGCCCTGGCGTTCACCATCGCGTAAATACTTTTCGCTTTAAGAAAGTCGCCTGACGGGAAGCCCTTCGGGTTCCCCATCTCAAAATTGTCCACTCGAATGGAAACTGATGGGAACAGCGTCAGCGCCATATGGCCGATTCGCACCGGCTTGCCCGTCTCAGCCTGAAGTCGAGCCTCAACCTGGGAACGATAGCGATTGATGTTCACCAGAGCCGGCACGACGAAAGTGGCGACCACAAGCAAGACCACCAGGATGGAGCCCGCAATGAGTAGAACCTTTTTGCTGCGCACTGACATGGCATGCCTCCCTCCTGCCCCTCGAGTGTTCGCGGGCTGGGCCAAACGCCCGCCCTGGGTGAATTCCGCGACCCTGGTGGGGCAGGAAATACCCCGCCTCCGAATTCTACATCATGCGAAGCAGGCGCGCTCTGTCAACGCGAAGCAGCGGCAGGCGCGGGCTGGGACGGCAAGGCGCGAGTAAATCGGGCCTTGTAGTAGTCGAAAAAAGGCCGCCCTGGCGGCGCCACTTGCACGGCTTCAATAAACCCGGAGTCACCGGCGCGCTCAATGCTGCGGCGAAACAGCCATCCGGACGGCGGCCGGAGCCCTCCCGAAAAGTTGAACCGGATATCGGGCCCGTCGGCCGTCACTTCGTAGAGGGTCAGGAAGCCCGTCGAGGAGTAAGTCTGGAGGATGTAAGGAGGTCTCGGATGAGGCTCCGTGAGAATCCCCATCCAGGATTCTTGGGTGGCCGGAGCGGTCTTGGTGGCTTGCCAGGAAATGCTTTCGCGAAAAATCATAATTCGCTTGTGCAGGGCGTAGGAGACGGAAAGCCGCAGCTCGCCTCGGGGGCTGACGCCGGTCGTCTGGCCTGTCCAATTACCTACGAGCCAGGCGAGAGGCGAGAAATCCGGCCGCGGTGGAACAGGGATGGTGTAGGTGGAGGGTTCCTTGTGCTTGCCAAACGTCGGCGAGCAAAAACTAAGCAGCAAAAGGCCCACGCCGATCCGCTTCATGGTCATAAAGCTCCCGGGCCGGACGGCACCAACGGTCCGCGCACAAACCCTAAGTGCGTGCGCCGATGCGTAAAGACTCTCGCTGTGTCCAGCCCTGCGCGCGTCAGCAAATTGTTGAGTTCCCGAACCGTGTAAGCTGCGTGAACGGAGTCTCGGTAGAGCTTCCTCATTAACCCGGAGTAATACCGCCCATGCCACCAAATGTGCAAGGGAAAAAGAGGACGGGACGGGCGGCGGAGGTCACGCGCCAAAATGATGCCGTAGGGGCGGGCCACGCGAGCCATTTCCCGCAGCATCTGAACCGGGTCGGCAAGATGGTGCAAAACTGAATTGGAAATCACCAAGTCGAAGCTGGCGTCAGGGAAACACAAGTGGGTGCCATCCGCCTTGAGGAATGAAGTCTGTCCGGAAAGTCCTTGCGCCTCCGCCGCCCGCCGGGCGCGCAGGATCATGGCGGCGGAGCGGTCCACCCCGGTCACTTGAAGGTTGGGCGCCCTCCGCGCCAGTTTGAGCGCGATGCCTCCCGGTCCGCATCCAACGTCCAGCAAGCGGCTGGGTCGGGCATGGCCTCGCGTGAGGAGGGTCATCGCCTGCTCCACCAGGGTCTCATCCAGCGCATCGAGATACTCTTGGGCCGCAGCCAGCGCATAGGCCTCCGCCTCGGTCTCGTCATTCATCACCTCCGGCTCGGGCTTTCGGGGCAGGACCAACCAACTCATGTTCGCGCTGCGAGGTTCCTTGCGGTAACTCGCCGGAGCTCGATAACCTGGGGAATCTCGAACCGCGCGCTCCCGCGCGCCGGCTAGGTTTGGGCTTCTTGCTCCCGCGTCAGGTAAATCAGAAGTCTGAGCATATCGGTTGTAGTGATGACTCCCTTCAATTGGCCGTCTTCAACCACCGGCAGGCAACCGATGTGGTGAGTGAAAAGAAGACGAGCTGCTTCGGTCACCGGCTGTTGCGGATTCACGGTGAGCGGATTGCGGGTCATCACTTTCGACACCGAAGTGGATTCGAGAACCCGGTTGTACTCGTCCGGCCCGCCCCGCTCCATCATGGAGGGAAGAAGCTGCCGGACGTCACCCTCCGTGACGATGCCCACCAGTTTGTTCTCCGCCAGGACCGGCAGGTGGCGGAAGTGGGTTCGCCTAAAAGTCAGGGTCGTCTCGAGGAGATTATCTTGCCCGTCAATCGTGGCGACGTCCGAAGTCATGAAATCCCGAACCATCATGAAGCGCCCCCTCGCCGGGCGGCAGGATGGCCGCCCCGCTCAGCCTTCCTGGGACCCTAGCAGGAATCGGGAGGAAACTTGATTTCCCAGAAACCTTGCTGGTCAATGATCTCAAAGCCGAGCTCAATACCTTGCGGCGTTTTTTCAGCGGACGTCCAAGCCACCCGCGCGTGAGCCACTTGAGCTTTCCCGCGCATGCGGATCTCCATAATCGCGCCCACCCGCAAATTCAGATGAGTGCGAACCATGCCGCCATGCAGACTCACCATAATAGTCTCAACGTTCTCCCAGTCCGCGGCGGGATCGGGATCCGCCGAGCCGATGATTAAAGGCAAGCGGAGCAAAATCCGACCGCTCCGCCGTCGCAACGGCGGGTTGAGTTTAGAATTATCGGTCATGATCGCAGGGCTCGTCACCCTTCCCTCCGCTGCCCTCGGAGGTCGAACGCAAGGTTGATAATAGCATAGTGGCATTCCGGCGGCGAAACCCTGACCCTCCTGCGCCCGCGCTGAGCGATCTCCGTCCCCAGGAGTTCCTTTCCGAATCCTGATCGCCAGGCGCGGGGCTTGAATCGAGTGGAGGAGCCGCGCGCCTTGCGAAGGGCCAACGGCTCTGATAGATTTGTGACATCAAGGTCTTAGGAGTTCGATCATGGCCATCAGCCAGGAACTGCTCGATATTCTGGTTTGCCCGGAATGCAAGGTCGCCGTCAAGCTGACGCCCGACGGCCACGGTCTGAAGTGCAGCCAGTGCAGGCGGGTCTATCCCATCGAAGACGATATCCCTGTCATGCTGGTGGATGAAGCCAAAATTGAACCGGAGTAGGCCGGGTGAACCCTCCCGAGCCGCCATCTTGCCTCCTCTCCGATCTGCCGCACGAAGCTCGCATTCTGATCGTGCGGCTTCGCTCCATCGGCGACATCATTCTGCTGACGCCGGCGCTCCAGGCTCTGAAGGAGTGGCGCCGAGACCTTCGCATCACGGTCCTGGTTGAATCCAGATTTCGTGAATTGCTGGAGATGATCCCTGACGTGGACGAAGCGCTGACGCTCGGAGATCAACCCGGCAACGACGGTTCTGGCCTTCAAGTTACGCGGGCAGTCCGCCGGCAAAGGTTCCAGTTGTGTCTCAACCTTCACGGCGGCCCGACCAGCAGTTTGCTGACCGCGCTCAGCGGGGCCCGGTGGAAGGCCGGCTTCGCGCACTTCCGAATGCGGCGGATTTACAACCTCCTCATTCCCGACGCGCGGACCATCCTCCATCAGCCGCGCATTCACACGGCGGAGCATCAGGCGTCAGCTTTTTTTTGGATGGGAATGCCGCAGCGCTCGCTGCCCCGCGCGCGGCTGGCCGTGCAACCGGAGGATAAGGACTGGTGGGAGGCCGAGCGCGTGCTTCTTGATCTTCCCGTGGAGCGTCCTTATGGGGTGCTTCATCCGGCGGCGCTTTATCCCACCAAGCAATGGGCGCCGGAAAAGTTTGCAAGGCTCGGCCAATACCTGGATCAGCAAGCTGGCGTGACGCCGCTCTTCGTCGTCGGGCCGGGCGAGTCCGAAACGCTCGACGCCGTTGAGCGCGCCCGCCAAGCTCCCGTTCGGCGGCTCGAGGGCGCAACCCTCGGCCAACTGGCCGCCGCGCTTTCGGGCGCGCGGCTCTTGGTTGGAAATGACAGCGGACCAGCCCACATGAGCCAAGCGCTCGAAGTGCCGACCGCGGTTATCTTTGGCTCATCGAGCTCGGCCATTTGGGGTCCGTGGCCGATCGAGGAACGCGGCCGGCGAGCCTGGGTGGTTCAAAACCCTTTTGATTGCAACCCCTGCCCCGGTGACCGGTGCTATCGCTACGACCGGCCCCAATGTATCCTTTCCGTCACCTTCGACCAAGTGCGAGAGGCCGTCGAAAACCTGCTCAGCACGACCGCTAAACCCTTAGCTGGGACGGGACACTAAAACGGCGAGTAGGCAATCCCTTTCGTTTTGCGGTCCACCACCAGGTCAAGCGGCGGGTCCTCATTGTTAATGCGGACGCTTACCACAACTTCCCGGCTTCCCTCCGATTGGGTGTGGACAATCACAAAATTGGCAATCTTTCCGTAATCGCCCTGCGGTCCCCAATCGTGCATAAAGTCCTGGTACGTATATTCCCGCGAAGGCTGCCAAATCCTGTAGGCTTGCTGATAGTTTCCCTTTTGCACCTGGGTGAGAAATTCTTTGATGACCGCTTCCTCCGGGTAATTGTGGAATGCGTAATAAGTCAACCCGCCGACGATAACGACGGCCACCGCCAGCAAGACATACTTGCGAATTGCCTTCTTCGGCTTAGGGGGCTTAGCATCCAGGAGCATGAGGGCCTCCAGGGAAAAGGGGTCAGAGCGCCGCTCGGAGAGCCTCGGCGCTAGCGGCCTTTGTCGCGCCGCCCACTC
>JAKAWO010000063.1 GCA_021827255.1 Acidobacteriota bacterium
GCCACGGCGGCTTTCGCGGGCCGCGTCAGCCCGGAGATTGCCCCGCTCTCGTCAGAACCGAGCGCGGCCATCGCTCGTTCGATTGCGGGATGACCGAGCAACGGCTCAAAAAGCGATGGGGTCAGGCTCAGGACGCGCGAGGCCACGACAGGGACTCCAGGGAATCGCGATGGCGGGCCTTCGCTAACGGCAGCATTGGCGGGCCTTTTCAATGAGTGCGGAGGTTGACAGCGCCTTCGGCTCGCCGCCGAAAGCCTCGCCGCCCACCGGCTGGATCAGCACGACGCGCCCTCCCGCTGCCTCCACTTCCGCGCGCCCCACGATTTCATCTGGGCCCCAGCCGGCGCCCTTCACAAGGATGTCGGGCAGCATGCGGGCGATGATTTTCTGAGGAGTCGGATCGTCAAAAATCGTGACTGCATCCACCGCTTCGAGCGCCGCCAGGACTTCCGCGCGCTCGTTTTGTGGAACGATGGGCCGCCCGGGGCCTTTCAGTTCTCTCACGCTGCGGTCGCTGTTCACCGCGACCATGAGCGCGTCTCCGAGCTGGCGCGCTTGGGCCAGATAACGAGTGTGCCCGGGATGGAGCAGGTCGAAGCAGCCGTTGGTGAAGACCACGCGCCGTCCATGCCGTTTGAGTTCGTCCACCCAGTCGTAGGCGCGTTCGAGTGGGAGAACTTTTTCCAGGCTCATGGTTAACGCCGCCGATGACGCGCGGCTCCTCGACCACCGATTTTATCACGCTCTCCGCCGTTCGAGGCGGATGGGGCGCCCCGTCCGGCGGAAACCGGCGGATGTCGCCGGGGTGGCCAACAAAGGGCCGACGCAGCCCGCTACTTTCGCTGACGGATCGCTTTATGTTTGGGCTGGGGGTCTTGCCGAGGTAGGCCGCGGCAGGTGCTAATCGTCCGCCAGCGGGATGCGAGGAATCGGGGCACGGTATTCCCAATCCGACATCACGGCCACTTTATATCGAAACAGCTTGCACGCCGTGCAGATCTGCGCCAGCAGAAACGGGCTCTTCAGGTCCTGCCAGCGATGCGGACAGTTCCCCGCCAGCGGTTTTTCAATTCGGGCAGCATCGAGATCCAGGTTAGTCCTCATCCGCGTTCCCACTTACTTGCGCAAACAGCGCTCAGCCGCGCGGCCTTCCGCCCAGCCGTCACCCGACCGTGTTCCCTCCTATTCTGATTTTACCCTAACCAGGACCACACTGTGACGAGGAACTTGCGCCGTGTAGCTGCCGGTGAAGGTTCCGAGATTTTTGTGCTCCCAAAGGTCACGGACTGTCGCTGAAGGTCCCAGACCGAGATCGCTGAACTTGACCGTCACCGGCATGGTGGATTCTCCGGCATTGAACAGTCCCACGCCGTAGCTGCCATCGGCCAGCGGCTTGGCCCACACCTGGAGTGGGCCTTCCTGGCTGACCCTGTGGCCCTCGACTCCCTTCGGGTCCTGGTCGAGCGCGATCACTTCCTTGTTGGTCAGTATCGCCAGAACTTGGGGCGAGACATGCGTCAGGTCGTTGCCGGCAATGAGCGGCGCGGCCAGCAGGCACCAGAGGCTCATGTGAAACTTGTCTTCGTCAAGGCTCATCCGGCCGTTGCCGACTTCGAGCATGTCGGGGTCGTTCCAGTGGCCCGGACCGGCGTATTTTCCCAAACCGTCCTGACCAAAGCCAATGAAGACCATGCGAGTGAAATTGGGCTGGATATCACCCGTCGTCCGCCACAGGTTGGCGCCGATGGACGGCCCCCACTGCCAAACGCGGTCCATGCCGTACTGACAGAGGCTGAAAACGATTGGACGCCCCGTCTTGACCAGCGCGTCGTGCATCTGTTTGTAAACCCGCGGCTCCGCCGAAAGCGGGTAAACCTCCCGCGCGCTGCACCAATCGTACTTCAGGTAATCAATGCCCCACTTGGCGTAGGTATCCGCGTCCTGCTGCACGTGGCCGTAACTGCCCGTGTATCCTCCGCAGGTCTTGGGTCCGGGAGAGGAATAAATGCCGAGCTTCAGTCCTAAGCCGTGGACGTAATCCGCGAGCGCCTTCATGTTTGGGAAGCGGCTGTTAGAATGGATGAAGCCTTGGGCGTCGCGTTTCCCCTCCCACGTATCGTCTATGTTGACGTAGGTATAGCCCGCCGCCTTCATGCCGTTGGTAGCCATGGCCTTTGCCTCAGCTCGGATGATGGCGTCGCTGACGGTGCCGTGGAAGTAATTCCAACTGTTCCACCCCATGGGCGGCGTCGCCGCCAGATGCGCGGTCTGTGCCTGGGCGACGCTGGCACAAAAAATCACCGCCAGAATTATCCAGAGCGATCCGCGCGTTGGCTCGGTTCGGAAGGATTCCATGTTTACAATCCTTTCTCGTAAAGAGAATGGGCGTACTTTTCGAGAAGACAATGGCCAAGTGTACTACCGCCGAGGCTGAGAAGTCCACCGGTCGAGCAGAAAAAAGACAACCCGGGACAAACCCGCCAGTTTTCGATACGCAACGACATAAATCCCTGGCGCTCGCAAGGCCCGCCGTCCCCGCTGGCGATTCGCCCGACACTAAGGGCAATGCCACCCCAGGAGGAGCACGCCGCCGGTTTATGACGCCCTGTATAGCTTGAGGCAGGCCGGTCGTCGTGCTACGCTCCAATCTGGCTAACCGGCGGGGGTGGCGGAACTGGGAGACGCAAGGGACTTAAAATCCCTTGTCCCGCAAGGGACGTGCCGGTTCGATTCCGGCCCTCCGCACCAACTCATTCGAACAAGTGAGGCGTGCGCCGCGGGTGAGGTGGACATTGCCCGCGTTGACAGGCTTAGGCGGAGGGGCTTCCTAGTGGCTTAAACATGTCATCAAACTTTGCTGAAGCCGCGTCAACGGGTCCCATCAGATTGAGGGAACAGACTCGGCTCCTCGCACTCCACGTCTTGCGTGGGCTTGCCGAGGCCGAACCCCCGAGCGGTGACCCGAAAGCGCCCGGCCAAAAAGCGGCGAGCGAACGATATAAGCGCGAAGCGAAGCCTTCATCCTTTTCCAGCTTGGCACGGAGCAGGTCCTTCGGGATGGCGAGCGCGTGTGAATCCCCGTGGCCTCCACGCTGGCCAGGGCCGGCCGCGAAACAACAGATGAGATTTATCCCGCCACTTTGCCGCCTGGCAGGCGGGCGATTCCGGCCTGATCGGCATGGACCAGAAGCTGGCCGTCAATCAGCATGAAGAGGGATTCCAAGTGCTCGCCGGGACGGTTCTTTCCGAGCGCGGCCAACCTCGTCGAGCGCGATGGCCGCCGGAAAGCTGATCCCCCCGCCCATGGTGCCATTCCAGCGCGAGTGAGCTGCGCGGCGGAAAAGTACAAAAACAAAAAACCCTCAGAACTCACGCTATAATAATTTTTACAGAGAACGGAGGCTCGTCAGGCCCTTGCCGCCCGCGCGGTGGAGTTTGAGGATGGTGTCTTATGTGGGGAATGGGCGCGATGTGGCTTATCTGGGTTCTCATCATTATCGCGACGGTATTGTTTATCCGCTGGATGGTGGATGCTTCACGCGATAGGCGCGGCCCTCGGGAAACTCCAGAGGAGATCTTAAAGCGACGATATGCCAACGGCGAGATCAACAAGACCGAATACGAACGGAAGTTGACGGACCTCCGACGCTAGCAATGGCTCTGAGGGCGTATTCAGATTAGGGAGATGAATCGGTGGACAAGACGCACAGCGCGCCATCACCATCGGAAGCGCCTGCACAGGAGGCGGCGGACCCGATAACCAAGGATCCGGTTTGCGGGATGAGTGTGGACATCAAACAGGCCGCGGCCAGCGAGGCGCACGGCGATCAGACCTACTATTTCTGCTCGGCGCGTTGCGCCGAGAAGTTTCGCGCGGAGCCTGAGCCATACATTGTGCGGGAACAACTCTCCCCAGGGGCGCAAAAGCCGTCGCAGAAGGCTACGGAACGGCGGGCGCGATCGGAATACACCTGTCCCATGCACCCGGAGGTGCGGCAGCCGGGGCCGGGGGTCTGCCCGAAGTGCGGCATGGCGCTCGAGCCACGAACGCTCGCCACGGACGAGGAAAAGAATCCTGAATTGGTTGACATGACCCGGCGGTTCTGGATAAGCGTGGCGCTGACAGTTCCCTTACTGGGAATCTCCATGGTCGGCTATCTTCCTCCCGGCTATCTTTGGAGCACTTGGGCTAATTCCCGGGTTGGGATTTTGGCGCAGTTGATCATTGCCTCGCCCATCGTTCTCTGGTGCGGCTGGCCTTTCTTCGTGCGTGGCTGGAGTTCCATCGTCATCCGCAGTCTGAACATGTTTACCTTGATTGGTCTCGGCGTGGGCATCGCCTATTTTTACAGCGTCGTCGCCGCGTTGCTCCCTGGCATTTTCCCGCCCACGTTTCAATCCGCCTCGGGGGAAGTCGATGTCTATTTTGAGGCGGCCGCGGTGATCACGGCCCTCGTCCTGCTCGGCCAAGTGCTGGAATTGCGGGCCCGCAGCCAAACCGGCGCGGCGATCAAGGCTCTGCTGGGTCTCGCCCCAAAGACCGCGCGGCTGATTCAAGAGGATGGTTCGGAAACGGATGTGCCTTTGGACCAAGTCAAGCCTGGGGACCGGCTGCGCGTGCGTCCTGGCGAAAAAATTCCGGTGGATGGTGTGGTGCTCGACGGGCGTAGCAGCGTGGATGAATCCATGATCACTGGCGAGCCGATTCCCGCCGAGAAGCAGCCAGGCGATCGGGTTACAGGAGCGACCGTAAATGGGACGGGCTCGCTCGTGATGCGTGCGGAACGCGTGGGCAGCGAAACCTTGCTCGCACAGATCGTGCATATGGTGGCCGAAGCTCAGCGCAGCCGGGCCCCGATTCAAGAACTGGCGGATGTCGTTGCGGGGTACTTTGTACCCACCATTGTCGGCCTGGCGATCCTTACTTTCGTTATTTGGGCTCTATGGGGCCCGAATCCCCGCATGGCTCATGCTTTGGTCAATGCCGTGGCGGTGTTGATCATCGCCTGTCCGTGTGCCTTGGGACTGGCCACGCCGATGTCCATTATGGTGGCCACAGGGAAGGGGGCAAGCGTCGGTGTTTTGTTCAAAAACGCGGAAGCGATCGAGCATTTGCGAAAAGTGGACACCCTGGTTGTAGATAAAACTGGCACGCTCACCGAAGGCAAGCCTCGGCTGGTGGCCGTAGAAACCTCGGGCAACTTCGAAAAGGACAGTCTTCTGCGCCTGGCTGCGAGCCTTGAGCGAGGCAGTGAGCACCCGCTTGCGGCGGCAATCGTAGCCGGAGCGAAGGACCAAGGTGTCCGGCTTGCATCGGTAGAAGGGTTCGATTCGCTGACGGGGAAGGGAGTAAAAGGCAGTGTGGAAGGGGCGTCGGTTGCCTTGGGGAACCGTAGGCTCCTCGAAGACCTTCAGATCAACGCCAACGGCCTGCTTGAGCGCGCTGAAAAGATGAGGTTGGATGGCCAAACTGTGATGTTCGTCATCGTGGATAGAGCAGCGGCAGGGTTGATAGGCGTGGCCGATCCCGTCAAGCAAACGACGCCCGAGGCCATCCGCCAGCTCCATGAGGATGGTATCCGCATTGTGATGCTGACCGGTGACAGCCGAACCACCGCCGAGGCCGTCGCCAAAAAGCTCAACATTGACCAGATCATTGCGGAGGTTCTTCCAGAAGACAAAGCCAGCGTTGTAAAGAAACTCCAGTCCGAAGGGCGATTTGTCGCCATGGCCGGCGATGGCATCAATGATGCTCCCGCGCTCGCCCAGGCCCAGGTTGGCATCGCTATGGGCACGGGCACGGACGTGGCGATGGAAAGCGCGGGGGTGACGCTTGTGAAGGGAGATTTACGCGGGATTGTCCGAGCGCGCATGCTGAGTCGCGCCACGATGCACAACATAAAGCAGAATCTTTTCTTCGCGTTCATTTACAACTCGCTCGGAGTCCCTGTTGCCGCTGGAATTCTGTACCCGTTCTTTGGATTGCTGCTGAGCCCGGTCATCGCCGCTGCGGCAATGAGCTTCAGCTCGGTATCCGTTGTCACGAACTCTTTGCGGCTGCGCAGGGTTCGTTTATAGGACCATTCCAGGAAACGGGCGTGCTTCGATGAGGCTCCCATGCCGCGGTTGGCTTCGGGCTCCTGACGCTTTTAGCCGTCGCCGTGTTCATCGTCGAGTCGCTACCGGCGTTCCCCGCCCCGTCGCCGAGACCGCATCTCGCGAAGAGCGTACGCTGGTTCGGCGCGCGATGGTCATCCAAACGACTGCTCGTGCTAGCCTTCGCGCAGCAGTTCGGTTTGCCTATTTTTGAGAATACTTTTACCCTGCACGCCCAGTAGAGATCAGCAATGAAGATGGAATTTACGCCCCAGGTAAGCGGAAGCATTCACCCGGCTCTCGCCATCGCGGGAGGTCAGCCCGTCAGAACCGAGCCTTTGCCGCTGGAATTTCCGGGCATTCATTCCATGAATGAAGAAGAAATCGAAGCGGCGGTTGGCGTGCTCAAGCGCCGGTCGTTATTCCGGTACTACGGCATTGATGCGCCCAGAGAGGTCGAGAGGTTCGAAGCGGAGTTCGCGGAGTTTCTTGGTGTCCGCTGGGCGGTGGGGGTGACGAGCGGCACCGCCGCTCTGAACGCCGCCCTCTCGGCCCTTGGCGTGGGGCCAGGACAGGAAATCATCGTCCCGGCCTACTTGTGGGTTTCGGTGATCAGCGCCGTGGTGAATCACGGCGCGATTCCGGTGGTGGCAAACATCAATGACACGTTCGGCCTGGACCCGGACAAACTCGAGGGCCATATTACGCCGCGAACCCGAGGCATCATTGCCGTTCACATGAGCGGCGCGCCGGCCGACATCCCGGCGATCCAGAGCGTGGCTCGCAAGAAGCGGCTCTGGCTGGTCGAAGATTGCGCTCAATGCAATGGGGGAAGTATCCAAGGCCAGAAAGTCGGGACGTTCGGCGACGTGGCGATTTTCAGTTTCCAGATGAACAAGAACATGACCTCGGGCGAAGGCGGCTGCGTGGTGACTAACGATCCTCAGCTTTTCCGCCGCATTTTTGCCTGCCATGATCTGGGCTACGCGCGAGACGACAGCGGTCGTTTGATTTTTGACAACCCCGACTTGAGGCTTTGGGGCCTTGGAGTTCGGCTGGATGAGCTGCGCGGCGCGATTCTGCGCGTGCAGTTGAGAAAACTGCCGCGGACGATTGCGCGGATGCGCCAGAGCAAGTACCGGATTCGGCAGGCGCTTGAAAAATTTTCCATCCTGCAACTGCGAAATATCGTGGATCCTGCGGGGGACACAGGCTGCTTTCTAATCACGACGTATCGCGATGCGGCGACAGCGCGGTGGGTGAACCGGGCCTTGCGCGCTGAAGGGATCGTGACCAGCGATCAGGGAGTCTCGAATGTGCTGATGACCGATTGGGGCTTGCACATTTATTACAACAACGTCAGTCTGGTGCGGCAAGCCAGCGTTGACGGGCAGGGTTTCCCATGGAAACTGGCGGAAAACGAGGGATTGGCCCGGAACTACAGTCGGGGCGCGTGCCCGGCGGCCGACAGCCTGTTCGAGCGCAGCATCATTCTGGCCATCCCCTCGTGCCTCACGGAGAAGGACGAAGACGACATCATCCTGGCTTTCCGCAAAGTGCTTTCGTCCCTCCCGCCGGTCTAGCGGAATCTATGTAAGCCGGGGGCTCGCGTCGCAGCTCGCACTGCTCGGCAAGATGCGCCAGGCGCGCGCCAGCCGTCATTCAGCCGCAACGCACGGCCCGGTGATGAGCTACGCTTCGGAGGGGACCCCATGCAGCAGATATTACCCGCAACTCACCGGTTTCAAGCGGAGCGCCGGAGCATTCTGCCAAAACGGTTCGCGCCGTGGGCGTGGGCGCTTTTGTTCGCCGCAGGGGTGTCGTTGACCATCGTCGGTCATCTCCGTGCGCAAACTTCCGAAGCCGTTCCTATCTATCTCGATCCTCATCAGCCGGTCGAGCGGCGGGTGAACGACCTGCTGGCGCGAATGACCCTCAAGGAGAAGGTGGGGCAGCTCAACCTTCCCTGCGTTTACGTGCACCAACTCGGGGAAACCATCCCCCAAAAGATGGCAGCCTGCAAAAGGTTTGCCGCCGGCACCTACACGAAGCAGATCGGCCCCGGCTGCGGCTTTTTCACCTTGGCGAACACAATTCTTCATGAGGGCGCTCGACAGCAAGCTGAATTTTTCAACGCGCTCCAAAGGATCGCTCTGACCCAGACGCGGCTGAAGATCCCGCTGCTCGAGGACGAAGAAGGCACGCACGGCGCGATGTTTCCGGGCGCAACGGTTTTTCCGGAGGGCCTTGCCATCGGCAGCACGTTCGACATGCCCTTGGTGAAGTCCATCTATGCCGCCGCTGCCGAGGAAGCGCGCGCCGTGGGAATCAACATGTTGTCCACTCTGGTAATGGAACTGGACCGCGATCCGCGCATGGGGCGCAACGACGAGGCTTATACCGAAGACCCTTATCTCTACTCTCGCATCGCCCGCGCCATCGTCGAAGGAACTCAAGGCACCAATGTGGATGCTCCCGACAAGGTCATCGCGGTGCTGACGGATTTCCCGACGCAAAGCCAGCCGGTCAGCGGACTCGAGCGGGGCGCGATTGACGTGTCAGATCGCACCCTGCTGGAGGATTTTCTGGCTCCCTGGCGAGCCGCATTCAAGGCCGGCGCCTTGGGCGTGATGGCCGGATACCCCGAGGTGGACGATGTGCCGATCCACTCCTCGCGAACGTGGCTGACACAGATTCTCCGACAGAAGATGGGCTTTAAGGGAATCGTCACGAGCGAAGGCGGCGGATTCGGAACGCTGATCTATGAGGACATTGTTCCCACCCAAAAGGAAGCGGGCGCGCTGGCCTTGCGCGCCGGGGTGGATTTGGACATCACCTACGAGCCAGCCTACATGGGGCCTCTAATCGAAAACGTTGAAGAAGGGCGAGTGCCGGTCCGACGGGTGAACCGGGCGGTGCGGCGAATCCTCGAGATGAAATTCCAACTCGGCCTGTTCGAGCATCCTTACGTGGATGCATCGAAGGCGGTCGAAATAGTGCATTCCCGGGCGCATCAGCAACTGGCGCTCAAAGCCGCCCGCGAGGGCATTGTTCTGCTGAAGAATCAAAACCAATTGCTGCCACTGAAAAAAGATTTGAGGGCGATTGCTGTGATTGGCCCGGATGCCAACAATCGTTTCAACCAGCTCGGCGATTATTCTCCGAGCGTCGTGCCGCAGCATGTGGAGACGGTTCTGGACGGAATTCGAAAGGAGCTGTCAACAGGGACGAGGGTCTTGTACGCAAAAGGGTGTGAAGTGATTGGCGGCGGCCAAGGGGGTTTTGCGCAGGCCATCGCCGCGGCCAAGCAGGCTCAGGTAGCTGTTGTCGTCGTGGGCGAACAACCGCGTTATGGTAATCACGGCGTGCCACCGACCGACGGTGAAGGTTACGATGTTGCCAGCTTGGATCTGACCGGCGAGCAGGGAGCCTTGGTCCAAGCAGTAGTGAAAACGGGTACGCCCACAGTTCTGGTGCTGATCAACGGCCGGCCGCTCTCGGTTCGCTGGGAAGCGGAGCACGTTCCTGCGATCCTGGAAGCGTGGGAGCCGGGCGAACGGGGCGGCGAGGCGGTGGCCAACGTCCTGTTCGGCGATTACGATCCGAGTGGCCGTTTGGCGATCACGATTCCTCGCGGTGTGGGACAATTGCCGGACTATTACAACGATCAGCCTTCCAAAGCTTACTGGATTGGCCACGGCTGGACTCATACTCACGGCTACGTGGATATGCCTGCGACTCCGCTTTATCCGTTCGGCTACGGCCTGAGCTATACTCATTTCGCCTACAGTAACCTGAGGATTGATCCGCCGCAAATTGACTCGGCGGGCCGCACCCACGCGAGCGTGGACGTGGAGAACGTTGGCCACGCCTCCGGTGTCGAAACTGTCCAGCTTTACGTCCACGAGCGCTTTGCGCCAGTCTCGACGCCCGTCCAGCAGCTTCGCGGCTTCAAGCGCGTTGAGCTCAAGCCCGGCGAAAAGAAGACGGTCACGTTCACGCTCGGACCGCGCGGCTTACAGTTGCTCGACCGCAACTTGCACTGGACGGTCGTGCCGGGAATCTTCGACATTATGATCGGCAAATCCTCGGCCAATATCCCGCTCACGGGAGCGCTCCAGGTGAAAGCAGCCGAACCCCGAGCCGGATACCGATAGGCTTGCCATGCAGGACGTGGATTTGCTCCCTGCGAGCCAGGGTCCAACGATGCGCCAACAAACACCCTGCTTTCCGAAATTCAAAACCGGGTTGACGACGATTCTGTTCGCGCTGGCGGCAGCTATAGGCGGAAAAGCCGCTGTGATGAAGGCGGGCGTGGCTCGGGTGGATATCACCCCGCCCGTGGGTACTCAGATGTGGGGCTATTTCAATCGTCTGAAGGGCGCCGAAGGAATCATTGATCCTCTCTATGCGCGCGTCCTGGTGCTGGAGGCGGGCGATGAGCGGCTGGCATACGTGGACCTCGATCTTGGCCGGACGTTCGGGCCCGCATCGCTTGGGCGGCTGCGCCAGGCGGCGCGGCGACAGAGCGGAATCAACGCCCTGATTGTCCAGGCGATTCACACTCATGCAGGCCCGGTCATCATGGACCAATATCCCTCCGGAACGCCCGCCTGGGAAACAACCGACCTTGGCAAAATCGAGCAGGCGATTCACCAGGCTCAACAAAGCGCCGTGCCGGTGCGCCTCGGAACTGGCTATGGGATTGCCTATATTGGCTATAACCGGCGCCGTGTTAATCCTGACGGCACCATCACCATGCTGTGGAACAACTCAGCCCGCATCCCGACCTGGCCCGTGGACCCGACCGTCGCCGTGCTGCGAATTGACCGGATGAACGGACAACCCCTCGCCATCCTGGTGAACTACGCCTGCCATCCGGTAACCTTTGGCTCGGACAACTTGCGATATTCGGCGGACTTTCCGGGCGTGATGTGCAAAGTCGTCGAGCGGGCCTTCGGGAGGAAACCCCTATGCTTTTTCATGCAGGGAGCGGCGGGCGATATCAACGTGTACGACGCAGGAACGCCGATCAAACAGGACGCTGTCGCCCGGCGGGATTGGGCGGGCGAGCGGCTGGGCCACGCGGCCGCGCGAATCGCCCAGAAAATCCAAACGGAAGCTGACCCCAACCCAAGCGTGGATTTCGCCGAGGACCCTTTGCGGTTGCGCTTGCGCTGGAACCCCGAAAAATTCCGCCAGGAGACCTTGCGCGAGATCGGCGCCAGGGCTTTCCGGATTTATTCCCCGCCTATCCATGAAACGATGCAAGTGCCTGTGACGACGCTCTTGATTAACCGCAAAATTGCCATGATGGGGATGCCCGGCGAACCGTTTGTCCAATTTCAAATGGACTGGCGAGCGCGCTGCCCAGCGCGGGACTGCTTCTTCCTCGGCTACGCCAATGGCTACTTTGGCTACCTCCCAACCGTGCGGGCGGCCACTGAAGGCGGCTACGGCGCCGCCAACGCGACGACCTGGCTTCAGGTCGGCGCCGGCGACCGGATGCTGAACCATGCGCTCGTCCGCCTTGACCAGATGCTCGGCCGCTTGCCGGACGACCCTCACACTGGCTGGAAGTCAAGGTAAAGCGGATGCCCGTCTCTTCCCCACGCCTTGGACGCGGGAGCGGCAAGGGCAATTAGAGACACCGTCGGGTGAGCTTGCAGGGCTGATCCGATTG
>JAKAWO010000064.1 GCA_021827255.1 Acidobacteriota bacterium
CCCAGGCCTCAATGCATTACTGAACTCGGCAGTCGGTTACTCCGCCACGATTTATGACGTGGCAATTACCGACGCCAATGGAACCGTCCTGATGGACAACAACCCCGCCGAAATTGGGGAGCACTTCCGGCCTCCCCCTCCCTTCACGGACCTGCTGAACGCAGGAACCCTTCGGCAAATAGAAACCATTTACGGCCCACCTCGGGTTTATGAGGTGACGCTGCCGGTCGCTCTGGGTACCGAGCCGCTGATGGTGCGCGTCGGCGTGTCCACGATTTTTCTTCGCCAGGAGCTTTCGCCCGAACTCCGGCGGGGACTGGAATTGGCCGGACTTGCCATCCTTTTGGCCACCTTCACGGCCAGCCTGCTTTCCTTTGGGCTCCTGCAGCCCCTCGAAATCATTTCACAAAGCGTGGCGCGGATGGCCCGCGGAGAGAACGTTGAACCTCTTCCCCTTAACCGGCGGGACGAGTGGGGCATTCTCTCGTCCCGCTTGCACCTCTTGGGCGAGCAGATCCGCGGCGAGAAAAGCGCCTACCAGAAACTCAAAGACAATCTCGACCAATTGCTCGTGAATCTGGCGGACGGCCTGCTGCTGTTCGACAAAGACGACCGCTTGGTGATGGTCACTCCGACGGCGGCGCGATTCCTCGGAACCTCCGTAGAAGGTCTGGTGCAAAGGCCGGTCGCTGAAGTCTTCTCCTCCGATCGCCCGCTCGACCGGGCGATCCGGGAAGCCTTTCAGTCAGGCCAGCCTGCGGCCTGGCCTTCGCTTCCAGCCGGCGGCATGGAGGGCGTTTCCCGGATTGCGGCCAGCGTTCAATTTGCGGGGACGGGGGGCGAGCGCATGGGGACGCTGGTAACGCTTCGCGACGCGTCGAGCCGGGCTGAGTTAGCCAACCAGATTGACGACACCGCCAAGCTGGCCGCTCTCAGCCGCATCCTGTCCGGCGTCGCCCATGAGGTCAAAAATCCGCTCAACGCCATGGCGCTTCAAGTCGAGGTCTTGAAGGCCAAATTGGCCGGCCAGGGAACCACGGCCGGCGCGCAACTCGAAATTCTTTCAGAGGAAATTCAGCGGCTCGACCGTGTGGTGAAGACTTTCCTTGATTTCACGCGCCCCGTCCAGCTTCACCCTGTTCCCACGGATATCGAGAAGCTGGTGCGCGAAGTGTTTGTCCTGGCAGAGCCGCACGCCGGCCATAACCAGGTTCGAATGACACTCGAATTGAACGGCTCCGTGCCGGCCGTCCAGGCGGATCCCGACCTGCTCAAACAGGCCCTCCTCAATCTCGTTCTCAACGGTTGCCAGGCCATGCCCTCGGGTGGTGAATTGAAGGTCCGCCCGCGCGCTTCTGCGCAGCGCATCGAGCTGGACATCGCCGACCAAGGCGTAGGTATTCCGCCGAAAGTTCAGTCGAGAATCTTCGAGTTGTTCTTCACCACTAAGCCGGGCGGGACCGGCGTCGGTCTGGCGATGGCTTACCGCATCATTCAGCTTCACAACGGCACCATTGATTTCACGACTGAGCCGAACCTGGGCACAACTTTCCACATTTCTCTGCCCGTCTGAGGCGCCTACCCGACAGCTACCCAAAGCCGGAGCGCGGGAGTAAGATGTGTCTGCCGGGTCATCGGCCAAAGGGAGGAAAACCCTCCGGCGCCAAAGGCTGCCAGGCAGGATGACGGCCCGGGCGCATCTCAATTCGCAGGAGGAGCCATGCCCTTCAAGAAGATCGCAAAGTTCTTCAGTGGCCCCGCACCGCACATCTCGCGCGACGAGGCAATGAAGGTTTTCCAGCGGGATCACTTCAAGTGCCAGTACTGCGGCCTCGATGGGCTGCACAATTTTTCAAACTGGCTGGTGCTGACCATTGACCACGTCCATCCGCACGCCAAAGGCGGAGGCCGTCACATGGAGAACCTGGTCACGTGCTGCCAGCCTTGCAATGTCGTCAAAGGGCATCGCGTCTTCGCCTCGCGCGAGGCCGCCAAGAAGTTCGTTCTTGAAAAGCGGGAGGAGTGGCACCGCGCATTTCAAGACCAAGTGAAATCGCACGGCAGCGCCCATGCCGCCCAGCGGTAACAGCGCCGAAGCCAACCTGGCCGGTAAAGGACGGCGGGAGCGAGCTTTTCCACCGGAGGGCGGCGCCGGGGCAAGCAAACTCAGGCCGCAATGCCGAAGGGATCGCTCGGCCGGATGAAGGGTCGTCGTGAACCGTCTTTCCATTCCGCTCCGCGCGCTCGGTGAACGGCCAGCGGAGGGGTGGCGTGGAGCGTCTTCCTCGCTCTCGGAAGCTCTCGTCCAAGCCTGGCACGACACGCTCGATTTGTTGCTTCGCCCCTTCGACGCCTGGCGGTGGGTCAAGCTGAGCGCGGTGTGCCTTGTTCTGGGCGGGGGCACACCCACCGCTGCCTTTAACTGGACCCTCGGAATTCTCCCCAGCGATCTCCAGGCGCGGGCCCTGGCGTCTGAGGTTGTGGCCTATTTCGCTCGATCCCCTTGGCTTTTGATTCCTGCGCTGACCTTTCTCCTCTTGATCGCCCTCTCTTTGCTTTTTGTTCGCGCCCAGGGACGGTTCATTTTAGTGGATGCCGTCATTCGTAAAGAGGTCCGAATCGAGAGGGCCTGGAGGTGGAACCGCCGGCTGGTGCGCTCGTATTTTCTCTTTCTGCTCGGCCTTCTCGTGGTCATGGGCAGCGTGTTCGGCGCTATGGCTATCGCCTCTTTTCCTTATCTTCAGTCTGGCGCTTCCCAGGCGTCGTGGGCATTTTCTCTGACGCTGGCGCTGTTGCTGGGAACCGTGATCCTACTGGGCCTTTTGTCGGCGCTGGTCATTACTCTCATGGACGATTTTGTCGTCCCCCTGATGTACGCGGAGCGGCTTCCGGTCGGGCCGGCCTGGGGCAAACTGCTCGGACAGATGCGGAAGGAGCCGGGCGCCTTCGCGATTTACGTCCTAGCTCGAATCGGCTTGGCGATTCTTATCGGGGCTGTGGTGTTGTTCTTCCTTTTTCCCGCGCTTCTCGCCATTTTCTCTGGCGCCGCCGTGATGGGAAGCCTTGGCTTGCTCTCTCTGCGGGTCATAGGGACGGTCTGGACATGGAATGCCGCCACCGTCACGCTGGCCCTGATGGCGGGCACGATGCTGAGCGGAGTCCTCCTGGTGGCGCTGAGTGTGGCCAGTATGCCGGGCCAAGTCTTTCTCCAGAATCTTGCGATTCGGTTTGTTTCCACGCACTTTCCCTCCCTGGCTCAGTTTCTGGACGCGCAAGCCGGCCCCGAACCGCCTCCAACCTCCGAAGTCGCCTGAACACCAAGAAGGAGCCCTTCGATCGGAAGCGAGCCGACCGCGACATCCGAGGATTTTGCGGGACGGCCTTCTCCTGTCGGCACTCGCCTCGAACGATGGTAGAATTGGGACGCCTTGATGCGTAAAAGTTCGGGCGCTTTGTGGAGCTTGGCGTTGTTGTTCGGCGGTTGCCCGAAGCGGCAGACCACCCCAAGGATTGTGTATATTCCGGCGCCGCCCGCCACCGTCAAAGCGCCGACGACCACCGCCACGCTGGTCATTCGAGAACCACAGCAACCATCGCCGCCCGCTGCCGTGCCCGTTTCCAAGCCGGTGTCGCCCGCTCCAGCCCGCCGCCCACCGATTCGGCGGCCCAAACCCTCAGCCTCTCCGCCACAGATCGAGCACACCCCTGTTCCCGAGCTCGAGCCGCGTGAAAGTCCTGCTTTGCAGAAAGCGCTTCGGAGCAATATCCTTCGGATGCAGCGGGAGGTGCAGGGGGCCATTAACCGGCTCTATCGCAGCGGGCTTCCGGAAAGCGAGCTCGACACGCTGGGCGGTGCGCAGGTGTTTCTGGCCCAATCCATTCGCGCGCTTCAGGATAATGACCTGCAAAGAGCTCTGAACCTTGTCCGCAAGGCGCAACTGTTGGTGCAAGCGCTGGAACGCTCGCCGTAGGCGCGCACGGCAAACCAAACGCCGGTCAAAGGGCCGGCTCTTGTATCCTGAGCTTGTCGCTGCGGCACGTTGAGCGAAGCGAAGCATACGGCTTTTGCGAGACAGCTTGTGAGCGCGGGTCTCAGAGCCTTTGTCATTCAGAGTCAGAATTTCAAAACCCAACGAGGAACCATGCCACTTTACTTTTCCGCCCACACCACCGCCTGCCTGACAAAGCAATCGCTCCGGGAGGTTATGCTCCAGCTTCTGGGAGCACACGAAGTCAAGCTTCGCCGCGTCGTGGCAAGCCAGATCGCGGGGCGAATGCTGACCGAGGTTGAAGCACCCGACCAGGCCTCGCTTGAGAACTTCTTCAAGGCTCATCACCTCACCTGCGAGTGGGTGATGCGCATTGACCTCGACGGCCGTGACGGAAACGTTTTCGAGTTCTGATCGCCGCGAGCGACGGCGCGTCGGGTCCTCCTCCCAGCTCAATGCGCGGCTTCGCTGTCGCAGTGAAGCATCGCCGATTCATCTGCCCGCAACGTAATCCCCCTACCGAGCCAGCGACGATGGATGATCCACGGGGTAAACCGAACGAAGCCTTTTCCAACCCAAGCGGCTTGCCTTCACATCCAGCGTTCCTGATGGGAGTAAAAATCCGGGACGCGTTCCGGGTATTTGCGTTTGAAGGCGCGATAGCGACTGAGGATGGCGTTGTATCGCCGGTCAGAGGTCTTCAGTTTCCGGTGAGGCATTCGGATGAGCGCCTTCTCGACCTGCCAGACATTGCGCTCGGAAAGCCTCCAGTCCCCGCGAACGAGCGTCCTCAAATCCGCCAGACCGTACCCCGTAATGCGGCCCTTGTCATCCACGTAAGGGTCCACATAGCTGAGGACCAGATCGCGGACCGTTCGGAAGGCCGGCCGGCGACCGTGCAGGCCAAGGTCGCGAGACTTGGCCACCGCGCCCCAGCGGCCGCGGCGTCGGAAGACAAACACTACGTGATCGAGATCATCCTGCGATTCGATGTCCAGGAGCAAAGGTGGGAAGCCGTGGTGCTCCAGGATCGCGGCAGCCGCGAGCGCCGCCTCGAGGCAGTGCGCCGTTCCATGCGCCACAACGCCGCGAAAGGTCCGCAACGTCTCACCGCCCTCCTCTCGGTTGTAGGGCAGGGAGCGGAGAAAGCGCTGAACCCGCTCAGGGGTCCGGAGCTTGCGGATAATCTTCCACTCCTCCGGCTGGAAGGCTTCGCGGGGAGGCGCCGCGCAAGGAGGGGCGTCGAGACGGCCGAGCGAACGGAGTTTCCGCGGGGGCCTCATGCACTCGCCCAGCGCTCGTGCCAGAGCTCGAAACAGAGCAGCGCCCAAAGGGCTTTGCGGTGGTCGGCTCTTTCCGACCAGTGATCTTCGAGGAGCCGCCGGACGAACGGCGCGTTGAATAGACCTTGGCGCCGCAACTTTTCCTCATCCAGAACCCGGTCCACCAAAGCCTTCAAATCCTCCCGCATCCAGCGAGCGATGGGAACGGAAAAGCCCCGTTTCTGCCGGTAAATGATTTTGCGGGGCAGCCAAGGCTCGACGGCCTTCTTCAAAATGTATTTGAGTTGGAAGCCGCGAACCCGTAAATCGGCCGGCAACCCCGCCGCGAACTGGATGAGCCGGTGGTCGAGAAAAGGCGTTCGCATTTCGAGCGAACAGGCCATGCTCGCCCGATCCACTTTGACCAGCAAATTGTCCTCAAGGTACATTCGGAAATCTAAATAGAGCAGCTCGGCTATAAGGTCATCGAAGCATGCACCCTCCAGGATTTTGGTCATGGGGGCCAAGACACGTTGGCTGGGCGGCGGCGCGCCCGCCCATTGCGGCGTGAAAAGCTGATCGAGCTCAGCCGGCGCGAATATGCCAAACCAAGTCTGATGCCGCTCCGTCGGATCTTTATCCGCATAGGCCAAAAATCGTCGCAAGAACAGCCCCTTGGGAACTGCCTCCGGGGAAGCCGGCAGCCATTCTTGAAGGCGCTCAAAAAGCTGGACGCGGAGGAGCCTCGGGAGCCTCTGATAGTATGCCGCCAGGCGCGCCCCCAGGTAAGTCGGGTAGCCGCCGAACAGTTCGTCACTGCCCTCGCCGCTCAGCGCCACCTTGATCTGCTGCCGCGCAAAGCGAGCGAGCAAGTAGGTTGGAATCACCGCAGGGTCGGCGAGCGGCTCATCGAGGTGAGCCGCAAGAAACTCAAACGCCTTCTTCAGGCTCTCAGAGTCCGCCGTGACCACGTGATGCCGGGTACGAAAGCGCCGGCTCACCAGCGAGGCGTAGCTTTCCTCATTGAAAGACTTTTCCCGAAACGCCACGGAAAACGTGCTGACGTTTCCGGGCGAAAGGTCGCTCATGTTGGCCACGATGCTCGACGAGTCCACGCCGCCGCTCAGGAAAACTCCAAGCGGCACGTCGCTCACCAGGCGCGAAGCGGAAGCCTCGCGGAGGCGGGCTCGCAGGTCCTCGGTGAGGCGAACCACTTCGCACCGACTCGGGCGCGCGAGACCCGGGGGACGCAGATAATCCCGCAGGTCCCAGTAGCGGCGGATCGAAACCCGGCCATGCTCGGCGATAAGGATGTGCGCCGCGGGCAGCTTGCGGATTTCGGCAAAAACGCTGGCCGGCGCTGGAAAGTAACCGTAGAGGAAGTACTCGCTCACCGCCTGGGGGTCGAGTCGCCGGCTGATGCCGGGAAACTCGACGAGCGCTTTGATTTCTGAGCCAAAAACCAGCGTGTTTCCGCGCTGCCAATAATAAAGCGGCTTTTCGCCGGCCCGGTCGCGCGCCAGAACCAGCCGCCGGGCGCGCGCGTCCCACAACGCGATGGCGAACATGCCGTTGAGTTCCCGGGCGAACTCAATCCCGCGCTCTTCGTACACGTGGGCGATGACCTCGCCATCCGAGCGCGTCTTGAATCGGTGGCCGCGCTCGCCAAGCTCGGCCGTCAGCTCGCGAAAGTTGTAGATTTCACCGTTGAAGACCAGGCTCACGTCCCCGGTTTCGTTCGAAAGAGGTTGGCTGCCGCTCTCAAGGTCAATAATGCTGAGGCGGCGAATCGCTAAAGCGAGGTAGGGCAGCTTCAAGAACCCGGCGCTGTCGGGGCCGCGATGTTCAAGCCGGCGCGACATGCGCTCGATCGCAGAGTCGCCGCCAAGCGGTTCATGGGCCAAATTATAGACGCCGCAAATTCCGCACATGATGGAGAAGATGGTTCATATTGACCCTGATCGAGGCCACGCGAACCTCAGCGCTTTGCCGTCCTAACCTCCCAGACGGAGTATCGCCAGCCGGACCACAGCGGTTCTATCTCGCTCGTTGGACCGGCAAGGGCCGGAACCTGCGCCTCACGGGTCAAGACCAGCGCCGCCCGAGGCCGCCAGTCTTTTCCGCGCGCCAGCAGTGGATGGTTCGGATCCCAAGGCATCGCGCTCCCCGCCTCGCTTCGCAAGAGGAACAACCCTGGTGCGCCCTTGTTCAATTTCCGCCATCGGGAGGCCACATAATTACTGGTCAGTTCGTCGGCATCCGCAGTGATCAGCCCGACGGGCCGGCGCAAATAAAACGGCAGGCCGGTCCGGAAATAGTAAAGCCCGTAAACCGGCAAGTTCTTTTCCGGGCTCTTCTCGATCGTCGAGGCCAGGGCGCGGCTTGAATTGACCGCAGCGTACAGCTCGAGCGGTCTGAACCATCGAAGGATGAGCAACGGCGCGGTCAGCGCCACGACGCCGAACGCCGCGCTGGCCGCCCATCGGTGGCGCGCGCGACCCATCAGATCGCGGCCCAGAACGGACAATGCAATCAATATCAGGCTTGAGTAAACCGCTTCCGGCTTTAACAGCGCCAGCACATCCGAAGGCGCCTTGCCCGCCAAGCGCAACCGAAGGCTGGCGAACCCCACGAACTGCGACGCCAGAAGCCCGGCAAGGCCGATGAGAACCAGCGCGGCAAAGGCCGCCGTCACCCAGCCCGGGACCCGCGACTTCGCTTGCCTTTCCGCATCGCTCCAGGCCTTCGCCGCCAAAATGCTCAGAGGCACCAGGGCTGGAAGGAAATATCCCGGCAGCTTGGACTGGGAGATCGAGAAGAAAACGAAAATCACTCCCACCCAGCAGATCAGAAAGAGAATCGGGGCTGAACTTTCTTGAAACAGCTGTTTCCATCTCTTAATTCGCCCGAGGCCCAAAGCCAGCAAGAAGAAGCTCCAGGGCAGAAACCCCGCCAGATAGACCGGAAGGTAGTAGAACAGGCCTCCCTTGCGGTGTTCACTCGAGGTCGCGAAACGACGGAGGCTCTCATCCCAGAGCGCGTAGCGTGGAAAATCTGGATGCCGAAGGCTGACGATCGCAAACCAGGGCAAGACGATGGCTGAGAAAACCGCTAATCCCCACTTCCAATGGAGTTTTCGGATTTCACCGAGGCGGCGCCGCAGCGCCATATAACTGAAGATGACGAGCAGCGGCAGAAGAAAGCCGACGGGCCCCTTGGTCAGCGTCGCCAAGCCCATCGCCGCAAAAAGCAAAATGTCGGCGCCGAGCGGCCTGGCAGCCGGGCCTTCGCCATGCCAGAAGCCCGTGAGCGCCAAGGTCACCAGCAGAGTCAGGAGCATGTCGAAGATGACGAGGCGAGAGAAGATGATGACCATCGGCGCGGTGGCGAAAATGAACCCCGCCTTGATCCCCGACGCGCGGCCGAACGTGCGCCGTCCCCAATATCCAACCAGCAGCAACACGGCGAGCGCCGCGATGGCCGACGGCAATCGCGCCGCCCACTGTGAAAGGCCAAAAAGTTTGAACGAGCCCGCCATCAGCCAAAACAACATGGGCGGCTTATCCAGGTAAGCCAGCCCGTCGTAATGCGGGACCAGCCAACGCCCAAGGGCCAGCATCTCCCGGGCGACCTCCGCGTTGCGTCCCTCGTCCGGCTCCAGCAGCGGCAGCCGGCCGAGTCCAAAAAAAAACGTAGCGCAGCCCGCGAGCAGCAGCATCAGCCCATCCACCCACGCAACTCGCGGGGAGGACGCGGGCAGCGAAGGCGGAGCATCAGGTTGTAGCGGAAAATCGGCGCTCAAGAGCTTCAAAGACGGAGAGGCACTCAACCGGGATCCCATTCAGAGGTACGGCGAGGGCACCGTTTTGCCGCTGACATGAGCTCTCAACGGCGCAGTCTCTAACGACGCCGGGGCGGGATCCTCGTCCAATTCCAGCGCCGATTCAAAGTCAATCCGGTTCTTCTTCATCCATCGGACCGCCCGCACGTCGCCCAGCCCTTTGATCAGCCGGCCCCAGGTTCCGTATTTAGTTTTTCCCGCCCGGCGCGGGTAATGGCTGACAGGCACTTGAATCACGCGATAGCCGCGCATCTTGAGCAAGGTGGGAAGAAAACGGTGCAGACCGTTGTAGATTTCAAGGCGCTCCACGCACTCTCTGCGAAAGGCCTTCAAGGTGCAGCCGGTGTCCACCACGTCGTCGCCGGTCATCCAGTTGCGATACGCGTTGGCGATGCGGGAGGACGCTCGCTTCCACCATCCGTCCCGCCGCTGGAGGCGAATCCCGCAGACCGCGTCCCATTCGTCCAGCATCTTCACCAGGCGCGGGATCTCCGCCGGGTCGTTCTGCAAGTCGCCGTCGAGCGTCACCACGGCCTGGCCGCGGGCTAATCGAAAGCCGGCCGCCATGGCCGCTGTCTGGCCGAGGTTCGAGCGAAATCGGGCGATGCGAATCCGCGGATCCCGCCGGCGAGCCTCGCGCAGCGCCTCGATCGTTCCATCGGTGCTGCCGTCGTCAACGAACAGAATCTCGACCTCGCCCGGCCCGCCCCGCAGACTCTCCTCCAATCGCTCGGTAAGCGGCTGGATGTTCTCCTCTTCGTTAAAAACGGGGATGACAACCGTCAGGCTTTCCATCAGGCCGGCAATCCATTCGACGAGTGTTTTATTCCCGCCCCCGCAAATCTCTGCGCCGGGAGACGGAACCGATCATCCGTCCCCCAAGCCATTCTAGCATGCTTGTCCGCCCTGTTCGGAAATTTCCGGCGCAGGGGGAAGGCGCAATTGGGCTGGACTTCCATTGCGCAAGGGACTAAATTGGGGAGGTGTTGCCGGGATGCAAGCACGCGGAGCGGCCGGCGCCCGGCAGAACACGCAAGAGAAAAACACGGAGTTAGCCATGCAAATGCGTAAGGTCCGTTTTGCGACGCTGATCCTGGGAGGTATTCTCGCCGCTTCCGGGTGCAGCTATTTTCACGCTTCCCAAACCCCGGACGATAATGCCATCACCTCAACCATTCAGGCTAAGCTATTTCAAGATCCGATCTTGAAAAAGGAGAACATTCAAGTCCTATCCCAAAAGGGCGTGGTCGTGCTCTCAGGCACGGTATCGAGCGACGCGGAGAAGTCGCAGGCGGAGCAGATTGCCAATGGAGTGAGTGGAGTGAAGCAGGTCATTGACCAGTTGTCGGTAAATTCTTCCCCCACCGCTGGCGCCGCCGAAGGAAGCCCCACGAGCGCTCGGACCGAGCGTCCCCGACCGGCGCGAGAGCGCGTGAGCCAGACCCGAGAGGCTCAAAACAGCCCACCTTCCGGGTCAGCGTCCCCCGCCGCGGCCCAGCCTCCCAGCCAGCAGCCAACATCGGCTGAGCAGACTCCGCCCCCGCCGCCTCAGCCTGTCAGCATCACGATTCCAGCCGGAACCGTCCTTACCGTCAGAACCATTGACGCGGTGGATTCTTCGAAAAACCATGCGGGGGATGTCGTCCGCGCTAGCCTGGCCGCGCCGGTTGCCCAGGACGGACAAGTTGTCATTCCGCAGGACGCGAACGCACAATTGCGTGTAGTACAGGTCGTGAGCGCCGGCCACTTTAAGGGCCAGTCGAAAGTGCAGTTGCAACTCGTCAGCGTTTCTGTCGGTGGGGTCAAATACCCGGTGGAGGCTTCGTCTTACTCTCAACAAGGGGCGTCCCGCGGCAAGCGAAGCGCCGAAACCATCGGCGGCGGCGCGGCGCTGGGAGCGCTGATCGGCGCCATCGCGGGTCATGGCAAAGGCGCAGCAATTGGCGCCGCGGTGGGGGCGGGCGCCGGCACCGCCGTCCAGGGGGTGACCCACGGACAACAGGTCGTCATCCCCTCGGAAACCGAGATCCGTTTCACGTTGCGCAGGCCTCTCACCGTCACCTCAAATCCCTGAGGCTGTTGCGTTCGCCCGCGAAGCGTACCGTCGGAACCCGAAAGGAGAGACTTGCTTGGCTTCAAGCGAGCGCCCGGCAAGCCGCGCCAAGGGGGTGAGAATCCAGCCTAGGGAAAACGAAGCGTGGCCGCCGGGTCAGGAGGATTCCTCGCTTGCGCTTGGGGCTGCTTTCGACCGCAAGCTGGCGAGTTCCCCGTGCAGTTCCTTAACCTGATTTTCCAGGGCGCGGATTCGCTCTGATTTCTGCTCGACCGCCGACTGCTGGCGTTCGAGCTGCTGCGTCAAACGCTGGTTCTGTCGGCGGAATATCTCCAAGTCAGTGCTCTGGTGCCCGCGCGTGGGGACCAGCACCGGCCGGCCTCGCTTCGCGGATTTCGCGCCCCGGAAGTCTTCAGCAGCGAAGGGCGCCGTGCGCCCGTGAGTTTGGCGGATCAACTCATCAAGTTCTTTCCGCTCCAGCCCTCCCGGACAGAACTGGCGCAAGACGTGCAAACGCGCCAGGTCTGGCCGGTTCCGTCCTCGCTCCCAGTGTTGGATCGCTCCAGATC
>JAKAWO010000065.1 GCA_021827255.1 Acidobacteriota bacterium
CCACGCCGAAGGCACGTGAATATAAAAAATCCGCTGCACCTCGCCCATGGTCATTTCTTCCGGCGCGTAGAGAAAGATCATGTGCAGCGCCACGATGAACCACCCCAGCGCCAAGGCAAGATGAGCGGCAGGTGGGAATTTTTTATCCATGAGCAGAAATGGGGTTTGCTACTCCTCCAAGACATATTCAAAGAGAAGAAATGACGTGACCGCGAAGACCATGCTGACGCCCGCCACGCGCAGGACGCCGGCCGTGGCGCTGCTGTCCGGATTGCCGCGGAGCGCCTCCGCCGTCGCGTCCATCGCCAGCACGAGAATCCAGAACGCCACCGGAAATTGCAGGACCGTTAACATCACCTCGCGCATGCGCGTGTTGGCGGCGATAGCGCCGAAGATCGTCCCCAGCGCCGCGTAACCGAGTGTCCCCCAAAAAGCGATCAGCACGAACTGCCCGAGCGACGGGAGGAATGAGAAGTTATACCAGAGCGCCGCGGCAAAAACCATCACGGCTTCCGCAACGGCCAGAAAGAACAAGTTCGCCAGCATCTTGCCCGCGAAGATGGCGCCCGGATCCACGGGCGCCAGCGTCATGCCCTCCAGGCAGGAGTTTTCGCGCTCCGAAGCGAACGATCGGTTGAAGCCCAGCACGCCGGCGAACGCAAAGCTCGCCCAGAGCACCACCGGCAGCGAGCGCAGCATGTCGGTGCGCGCTATCTGAAGGCCGAAATTAAAAAGGAAGACGATGAGCACTCCGAAAACGCACATGGAGACCAGCGTCTCGCGGCTGCGCCACTCCACGCGCAGGTCCTTGAGGAAGATCGTCCAGACCACTGGAAGACTACGCATGCTGAGTCCCCGCGCCTCGCGCGATGCCCAGGGCTTCGAGCGGCGCCTGTTCGAGCGGCCCGTTGTAGCGGAGGCGGCCCGCTTCGAGCGCCACCAGGCGACGCGCCAATGCCGCGCCCTGGTTGAAGTCGTGGGTGGAGAACACCACCGCTTTGCCTTGTTCAGGCAGCCGCTTGAGCAGCGATTCCAGTTTCTCCGTCGAGCGGCTGTCGAGACCCGTAAAAGGCTCATCCAACAGGAGGAACACCGGGTCATGGAGCAGCGCCCGCGCCAGCGACACTCGCTGTTGCAGCCCGCGCGAGAGCTCGCGCACCAGAACGTGCTGCCGCTCGCGCAGCCCGAAGCGATCGAGCTCCCGGTCCACGCGCGCTTCGAGGTTCTCCAGGCCGAACAGCTTGCCGAAGAATCTGAGGTTCTCGCGAACGCTCAGCTCGTTGTAAAGCAGCGTGGCGTGCGAGGCAAAGCCGGTGGCGGACTTGGCGGCAGCTCCGACGCCATTTCTCTCCACGTCGCGCCCGCCAAAGAGCACCTGGCCCGAGCTGGGCTTGGCCAGCGAAGCCATGATGCGTAGCAGAGTCGTCTTGCCGGCGCCGTTCGGACCGTAGAGTAGCACTGCATCCCCCAGCCCCACTTCCAGCCGCACCTCCTTCAGGGCTGCATGGTCGCCGAAAAATTTGGAAACGCCGCGGACTTCGAGGCGCAGCTCAGCGCGAGGAGTTCCGGGCGGCATAGGATTCAACGTTCACGGCCGGACCTTTCTTCAGGAGGGCGACGGCCTTCGCCTTCAGCTCCAGGCGTTCCTTCCAGTATTTTTTCTCAGGGACTTTACCCGCCGCAAAAAGCTCGTCCAGCGCAGCCATCGAATGGATGAGGCCCTCAAATTTGCTCTGGAATTGCTTCTGGACCGGGCTGCCGAGGTGGCCGGCCTTCCAACGCGGCCACTCCTTGGCCGCGCGGATGCCCAGCGCCCACAGCAGGACCAACAAGAAGCAGAGAAGCAGCAGCACGCCAATCTTGGTCACCGTCCCTGGAACCACTTTCACCTGCGGCTCGGTCTCGCCCTCGGCGGCGCTGTTGGCGGCCTGGCCGGCCGGAGCTGGCGCCCCGCTCAGGCTAGCCTCGAGCGCGCCCCGCGCGGCCACATTCTCCGCGGCATAAACGGCGCTCTTGGTCTCGGAATCCTGTCCCGCCAGCTTGAATAACGGCGAGTCCACGGTCAGGCTCGGCGGATTTACGTAGAGTTCCACACGGTCAATCGGCAAATTCACGTCGTCCGCCAGTTTGACCTTCTCCGCCGAGTAATCGGCCGAGTAAGCCACCATCATCACCGTGAGCCCGGGCTTCAGAGCGTAAGCGACCGAGAAATCGCCCTTCCCTTTGCCCTGAACGGGTGTCTGCGGCAGTGGCATGTTCATCAATCCGACGGCAGCCACGCGCGGCGTTCCGGCCGCCGGGGAAAGGTGAAACTGAAAAGTTCCTTTTGGATTCACGTAGGTTCGTGGCGGCTGAGTAGCATTTTTGATGGCGTACAATTCCCGCACGCTCGCCTGGGTGCCGGCAGCCTGGACCAAAATTCTGGCGGCGCGAATGTGGAGCCCGGGCGCCTTGGAGGTCGAGTCGAACACCGTCAGGCTGACCACAGCGGTTCCATCCGGATTGAACTGCACCGGCGCGTGGTAATCCACGCCCTGATAGGTCGCCTGCACCAAGTAGAAATTGGAAGTATCCAAGGAGTTGCCGCTGAAAACAAAATTCCCCTGGGTGTCGGCGGTCGCTTCCGCCACCTGCTGCATGCCGGCCTTGGGCATCAAGAGGAGCAATTTCTGGCCCGAATCCGGCTGGCTGGTGGTGCCGTTGGTGACTTGGCCGCGAATGGTCGCAGCTTCCGCCTGCGCCACCACCTTCCCGCCGAACAGGATCGCGCTCGCCACCAACGTCAAGACCAGTTTGTGGAGGAGCCTGCACACGTTGAGTTCAACCTGAAGATCGCGGCTCAGTCGTCATTTGCCGGGCATTTTAGCGCCGCATTCACCGCAGAACTTGACCGGCAGCGGATTCTCATAGCCGCACTTTGGACATGCATAAGACTCTGTATCTGTCTCGCGGCGCTCGGCCCGCCGCGCCGCGACCTGGCGCTCGACCAACGCCTCCTGCTCGCTCATCTTCTCCTGATCCTGCGACGCCAGCATAAGCTGGGCCGCTTCCGCCAGATAATTTCGCCGCAGCGAGTCGTAATCATCCGGCGCGATTTTCCCCGCCTTGAATTCAAACTCCAAATCCTGGAGGTTGTCGTAGATCACCATCCGCCGGCGCTTCAGATCGCCCTGCGGCGTCACATCAATGGGCAGGGTGGCTTCGTCAGGACCCCCCGGCGCGAGGAGGGGCGCCGCCACAAAAATCATTAACCCCGCCATAATGAGAATGGCAATCGCTAAAAGCATCGAAAACCTTCTGGAGCGGTCCGTCCACGCCGCTTACTCGACCGTCTTCTTCATCTCCTCCTCAATGGCAGCAAGAATCTTGGGATCCACGGGAGCCCCCTCAGAGGGTACGCTAGCTGCCGCCGACCGACGCCAGCGCCGGACGATATCCACGGCGACAATCAGCCCCACCACCAGGCCGAAACCGGGGAGAATCCACACCGTCAAGTTAAAGCCCCGGGCCGGGGGCGAGGGCAGAATCTTGACCCCGTAACGGAGCACTAGATCCTGGATAACCGTGCGCGGTGGTTTGCCGGCTCGAACGTCGGCCGCAATGAAGCCTTTTTCCTCCGCCTTGGCCGAGCATTCCAAGTGCGGGCAACGTTTGAGCGTGGTGAGGCACCCGCAAAGGCAATTGACCTGGCCCCCGATGGCGTTAGCTTCTCGCTGCTCGGCAGGGGTTAGCGCCGCGCCGCCCGCCGAGGCCCCAGCCTTCGCAATGGCAGGCGCGCTAACCGCCAGCGCCAAGATCACGACCGGCAGCAGATTCTTAGCCCGCACGTTGCGCCTCGACGGCTTCGCCCTTTCTCTTGCGCCGGATTTCAGCCATTTCCTTCTCCACGCTGCTCGGCACAAGCGCCAGCAACGTGCCCAGGAACACGACTAGCCCGCCGATCCACACCCATTCAACCAGCGGATTGATGAACACCTGGATCACGGCTTTGCCGGTCGCCGGGTCGCGCCCCGCCAGCACCACGTACAGATCCTGCGCAAGCGAGGGATGCACGGCCACGTGGGTGATTGGCTGCTGGCTCGCCGTGTAGAATCGCTTCTGCGGCTTCAGCACGCCGATCGCACGCCCGTTCTCCGTCACCGAGAGCGAGGCGGTGGTGTACTCATAATTGGGCGTTTGGCCCCGAGTAATAGTCTCGCAGCGCAGCAGATAATTCTTGGCGCGCAGGATGTCACCCGCCTGCATCAACCCTTGCGTCTCGCTCTTAAACGCCAGTCCGGAAAATCCTATAAAGAGGATTACAATGCCCAAATGGATCACGTAGCCGCCGTAGCGCCGCGTATTCTTCATCGTCAAGTTGTAGAGCGCCTGGACAAAATGCTCGCCCGAGGTCTTCATCCGCGTGCGAGCGCCCTTGTAGAACTCGCCTAGCACGCACGCGGCCACAAACGCGGCCAGGAAAAGCGTCATCCAGGGGTCCAACTTGCGCACGCCCCCGAGGTAAAGCAGGAGGCCCGTCACCACCGCCACCGTGAGAGGCACGGTAAAGTTACGCTTCAAGCTCTGGAAGGAGGTTTTCCGCCAAGCCAATAGCGGTCCGGCGCCTGTCAGGAACAGCAACAGCAACCCGATCGGAACCATCACCCGGTTGAAGAACGGCGGTCCCACCGTGACGGTGACGCCTTCGACAGCCTTCGAAATAATCGGGAAAATCGTCCCCCACAGCACCGCAAAAACCGCCGCCAGCAGGATCCAGTTGTTGAACAAGAAGCCGCTCTCGCGCGAAACCACTGAATCGAGGCGATTCTCGCTCTTCAGGAAATCCAGGCGCAGGAACAGCAGCGTCAGCGAGAAGGCCGCAATCAGGCCAAGAAAGACGGAGAAGTAGGGCCCGATATCCGATTGGGCAAAGGCATGCACCGAGGAAATGATCCCGCTCCGCGTCAGGAAGGTCCCGAAGATCGAGAGGAAGAAGGCCAGGATAATCAGGATCATATTCCAAACCTTCAGCATCCCCCGCTTTTCCTGAATCATCACCGAATGCAGAAAAGCGGTGGCCGCCAGCCACGGCAACAGCGAGGCGTTCTCGACCGGGTCCCAGCCCCAGTAGCCGCCCCATCCCAGCACGAAGTACGCCCAGTTCCCGCCCAGAAGGATGCCCGTGCCCAGGAACATCCACGGCACCATCGTCCAGCGGCGCGTCACCCGGATCCAATTGTCACCGAGCTGCCGAGTGATGAGCGCCGACATCGCGAAGGCAAACGGAATCACAAACCCCACGTAACCGAGGTAGAGCATCGGCGGGTGAATGATCATCGAGTGGTATTGCAGCGCCGGATTCAGCCCGTTGCCGTCCGCGGCCGTGAACGGCTGGAGTCCGTTGGGCGTGGTCTCCGCTAGCCTGTTAAACGGATTGGCGACGAAGAAGGTGATGGAGGAGAAAAACGTTCCTACCGCCAGCGCAATGGAGACCACGTACGGCATCAGTTGCCGATTCTTGCGCCGGTTCAGCAGGACGGCTAGCAAGACGTAAATCGAGAGCAGCCACGTCCAGAATAGCAGCGAGCCTTCCTGCCCCGACCAGAGCGCTGGGACCTTGTAAAGGAGGCTTAGAGCGCGATTGGAATGCTCAGCGACGTACGCGGAGTGAAAATCGTTGGTGAGCAGCAGATATTCAACCGAGATAATCGCCAGCGTGATGGAAACAAAGAAGGCGACGACCGCCCGTTCCGCGCTCTTGAGCATCCGGGCGCTGCGCAGCTTGCCCGCGATGGCTCCCGCCACCGTGCCGTAAATGGCAAACGCCATGCCGGCAATCAGCGCGATAGTCCCAACTTGGTTCATGTGAATCCCCACCACCCTCCCAGCCCGGCAGCGCGGTGGCAATGGCGAAGCCAGTCTCCGAGTCTGCCCAGCCTTACGCCTATGAACCGCTCATCGAAGCCGTTTTGGCGACGGGCCCCGCGGTTGGAACGGCCACGTATTTCGACGCGCACTTTGCCTGAATTTCCGTCGCCCGGAAGACGCCGTCTGGCGTGTAAGTTCCCTGCACGATCGCCTGCGCGCCGCCCTTGAACGTATCCGGCAGAGTCTGGGTCCCGGCATAAACGACCGGCAGAACGTCTTTCCCCTGCGCCAACCGGAAACTCAATTGCTCGCCCTGCCGCTCAATCGAGCCCGGACTCACCACGCCGCCCACCCGTACGTGCTTCCGGGTCATTTTGCCGCTGAGCAGCTCATTGACCGTCACATAGTAAGTTTTCGACTGCTGGAAGCCGGCCACCGCCTCCCAAACAACAATGCCTAAGATAATTGCAATGCCGATCGCGAATTTAAGGTGTCTGCCACTCATAAGACCTTCCCCCAACCTTTCGTTCTGTATTTGCCCGTTGCCCGAAGTTTAAATTTTGCACCCTCAAGTCCAGCCAGTCAACCGCATTCGGCTTTTTGCTGGCCTCATCTCGAAAACCTATCCTAAATTATGGCCAGGCGAAGCTGCTGTGATGGCGGTCACATCAGATGGTGACGCTACTCGCACGTTGCGAAGGTCTGAAATCCGTGGGTTGTGCAAAGGCCAGAGTCTATGCCGTTCCCGATAATGCTTCTCGGTCAATTGACACGCCGCTGCCTCGTGTGTTACCTAGGAAATTGGAATACGAGGGTCGCGGCATGGCGTCGGAAGAACTGCAATCGGCTTGGGAACTCTTCAAAGAGGCCTATCAGTACCAAGTGGGAGGGGATTATGACATGGCCGTCGAGCTCTACAAGCGATCCCTCAACCTCCATCCGACGGCGGAGGCTTACACGTTTCTCGGCTGGGCGTATCACTACCAGGGGATGATCGAGGAGGCCATCGCCGAGTGCAAGAAGGCCATCCAGATTGACCCGGAGTTCGGCAATCCTTACAACGACATTGGCGCTTATCTGATCGAAAAGGGCCAGTACGACGCCGCCATCCCATGGCTCGAGCGTGCGCTCCAGTCCAAGCGCTATGAGTCTTACCACTTCCCCCATTACAACCTGGGGCGGGTTTATACGGCCAAGGAGATGCTCGCCAAGGCACGCTGGCACTTCGAGCAGGCCCTCCAGCTCTCGCCCGATTACACGCTCGCCAAAGAAGGTCTCGAAAAAGTCCGCCGCAAGCTGCAGTAAGACCGGCGCCCATTGCGTTCGCCCACGTCGCAAGCGAGCGGCGGGGGTAGAATGATTCAAAACGCCGGGCCTCTCCCTAAGCTGACAACCCAACAACGTGGGGGTCGCGTCGGCGGGCGACCTAGCAACGCATACCGCTTTCCGCTAAGCCGCCCCGTTGCAAACTCGGTCATGACCGAGGCAAATGCATAGTGGTTTGGCAAAAGCAGCCGGAAGGAAGATGCAAGGCGCTCTACGACATTTTTAACTCTGACCTCCCACCCGGCGGAGCAAAGCATTAGCAGGAGTCGCCGGTCATAGACCGCGTTACAGAGACAGGTTCGGGAACGCGCGGCGCGCCGTAACGGGACGGCCATCCCTTCCTGCCGCGGGCGCATCTCCGATTGCCGCAACGCCATTTTGCATTTGAAATCAAGCGCCTGGCGGAATTATCATGTCGGCTTGCGTCGGGCTACGCCTAGATAGTGCCGATCTAGAGGGAGCAGCCGTTTGGTTAGCGATCCTCAGACACGAAGCGGAATCCTGAACAACCGAAACGCCGCCCGCAAGCCAGCGGGGGCGAATTTTATGACGGCCTAAGAGGAGCCTCACAATGTCATACTGCAAATTTCGTCTCAGCTTGTTACTCGCAGCCTGGGTCGTGGCGGGAGGGGTATCGGGGTGGGCACAAAAGAGCCCAACCATCCAGTTGACCGTGGATGCCACTCAAGCGCCGATGAAAATCATTCACACGCACATGATTCTTCCCGTTGCCTCGGGGCAAGCGGGACACATCCTGACGCTTTACTATCCCAAATGGATTCCAGGCGAACATGCCCCGGACGGGCCCATCATCAATCTGGTAGGCCTCAAAATCACCGCCGACGGAAAGCCGGTTCGCTGGCGGCGCGATTTGCTGGACATGTTCACTTTTCACGTGCACGTGCCGGCGGGCACGAAAGCGCTCGATATTCACTTTGATTACATTGAGCCGGCGGCTACCTCCGGGTTCAGCGCCGGCGCCTCCGCCACCGACAAGCTGGTCGTGCTTAGTTGGAATCAGAACCTACTTTACCCAGCCGGTTACTTGGCGCAGAAAATTATCTATGACCCTGAGCTGCTTCTGCCGCCAGGGTGGAAATTCGGCACGGCCCTGCCGGTCGAAAGCCAGTCGGGCGATCAGGTCACGTTTAAGCCGGTGGCGCTGAACCGCCTGGTGGATTCCCCGGTGATCGCTGGCCAGTATTTGCGCGTCGTCAATGTGACGCCGCCGGGCGAGCCGATCCATCATGAAATGGACATCGCCGCCGACAGCGAGGCGGCGCTCGATATGAGTCCGCAACTCAAGCAGGACTATACCAACCTGGTGGCCCAAACGGGCTTGCTGTTTGGGACGCGGCATTACCGCGATTACCATTTTCTGCTGACTCTGAGCGACCACGTGGCCCACTTCGGCCTGGAACACCACGAGTCCGACGACAGCCGCGTGGATGAGCGATCGCTGATTAGCGCCAACCGTCGGCTGCTGATGGCCGATTTGCTGCCGCACGAATTCACCCATTCCTGGAACGGCAAATTCCGTCGGCCGAAGGATCTGAGCCCACCCTACTACGAGCAACCGCAGGAGACCGACCTCCTGTGGGTCTATGAAGGACTCACAAACTATTTTGGGGATCTGCTGGCAGAACGGACCGGCTTATGGACGCCTCGGCAGTACCGGGAATACTTGGCGCTCGACGCCGCCTCGCTCGGCCCGGGGCGGCCCGGCCGCACGTGGCGGCCACTTCAAGATACGGCGGACGCGGCCCAGATCCTTTACTTCGCGCCGGCCGAGTGGACCAACTGGCGGCGATCCGTGGACTACTATGGAGAGGGCGATCTGCTGTGGCTCGACGTGGACAACCACATTCGGGAGTTGACGCACGGCAAGAAATCGCTGACCGATTTTTGCCACTTGTTTTACGGCGGGCCGAATCTAGGACCGCAGCTCAAAACCTACACCTTTGATGACGTGGTGAGTGCGCTCAACCAAGTGGCGCCTTACAACTGGCGCGGGTTTTTCCTCAAGCACCTGCGCTCGCTCTCGGCTCAGCCGCCGATGGGCGGAATCACCCGCGGAGGCTGGAAGCTGGTTTACACGAGCAAAATGCCCCAGCTCCTGCGCGCCGAGGAACTCGTGCGGCACTTCATCAACGCCGAATACTCGGTCGGCCTGCTGTTGAGCGATAAAGGGATAGTGATGGACTCCGTGGTCACGATGCCTGCGTATAAGGGTGTGATCGCGCCCGGTATGACCGTGGTGGCCGTGAACGGGCGCAAATTTACCCCGCACGTTTTTAACGAAGCCCTAACAGCCACCACCACGAGCACCGGACCCCTCCGACTCTTGGTGATGAACGATGACTACTACAAGACCGTCTCGATGGATTATCACGGGGGACCGCGCTATCCGCACCTGGTTCGCGCGCCCGGCACGCCCAACGTGCTGGGCGAGAACATGAAACCGCTGGCGCCTTAGGGCCAGGAACGCCGGCCGGCAATCACTTTTTCCGGGGCGGCTGCGAGGGGCGCATCTCAATGCGGCTGGCGAGCGCCGTGGCGGGGAATTTGTAAAGGTCAATGACCGCTTGGGCGATGTCTTGGCCGGTGAGTTTCCAGGCCTCGCGCGGTTTCGCGCCCGGCGCGGCCGCGAAGTCGGTGGCGACGCTGCCGGGCATGATGTAGCTGACGCGAATGCCGTCGTAGCGGACGTCCTGCATCAGGGCCTCGCTGAACCCGTTAAGGCCGAACTTGGAAGCGTTGTAAGCGGCGCCCCCCGGAAAGGCGTTGACGCCGGCGAGGCTCGAAACGTTAAAAATGTACCCTCCGCCGCGCTTGCGCATCCAGGGAATCGCCTCGCGGCAGCAGTAAAATACTCCGGAGAGATTCGTTCCGATTAGCGCGTCCCATTCTTCAGGCGAGATCAGGTCCACGGCCTTGAAGAACCCGATGCCGGCGTTGTTCACCAGAATATCGAGGCCGCCAAAACGCTCTACGGCGGCATGGATGAGCTTGTGACAGTCGGTATATCGGCTGACATCGGCGACCATGCCGTCGGCGCAATCCTTAGACGACCTGCGAAGCTCTTTGAGCGCGGCCTCCAGCCGCGAGCTGTCCAGCCCGCAAATGAACGCCTTCGCACCCTCCCCGACCAACGCTCGAGCGACGCTCAATCCGATCCCTCGCGTGCCACCCGTCACCACCGCGATTTTTTCGGTTAGTTCCGCCATCGGTCTGTCCTCCTCGGTTTCGTCCATCATACCATTGGATAGCACGGTTCCATTCGGGCCAGGGCGCTCGCGACGATCTAACCTTGCATGGAGCGGCATCAGGGCCAGCGCAATGGGCATACCCCCGACCGGTGGCTGGCAACACGATGTTAACTAAACGGTTTACGTTCGGCGCGTAGCGCGAGAGGATTTGCCCCCATGCGCGACAATCGGAAGCGCGAGCAACTCTGGCCAGCCGCTCCGCATCTAGCCAAGTGCGACATTTGGGAGCTGTATAGAAGGCTGACGAATACAGCCCCGAAGGCATTTCTTGTCGAAGGGAGGAAATATGCACGCTCGTATCCTGCGAACCGCTGGGTTCGTGATGTTCATTAGCCTAATAATGCCCGCAGGGAGGTTATTTGCAATTAAAATAGGCCGTACGTTCGGTATCAGCTCCAAGGCCGCCAACTGGGCGGACACCGAGAAGGCGGCCCACCTGCTGAATCAGATGCAGACGCTGGCGCTCAAGGCCAGCAAGCAGGTTGGGCCGCTTCGAGTCCAAGAGGTCCAACTCAACTGGCAAGAGCAGGCTTCCCGCCTCGGAAACGCCAAATGGGATATCAACCGAATCGGGGCCGACCTCCTGCGGCTGGGCCGGATGAAGAAGGAGCTTGAACCCTGGCAGCAGAGCCTGGCTGCGAAGGTGACGCCCGATGTGCACGAAATGGTGTACCAGATGGACCAGGCGATTCGTGACGTCAAGACGGATCAGAGCAGCGTCGTCCTCGCCATGGGCGAGTACCCGCAGACCATCAATATGATTCACCAGCAGGCCGACCGGATGGCGGGCACGATTGGCACGGTCACTCGGTATGCGAGTGCCGCGCAGAGGCTGGCCGTGCTCGAAGGGCGAACTGCAAGTCCCCGTTCCTGATCCCCGGCTCATCTCGTGTTAGAAAAGGGCCTCGCAAAAAGATTCCGAGGCCCTTGCTTTTTCGCCCCGCTGCGGCCTTTCTCTGCGGTCCGCACCGTGTTGGCCTCAGTGCGGGCGCCAGAGCAAGTTCCAGTAAACCAGGAACCAGACCCAAACGACCGAAGCGCCTGCAAGGACGGTGTAATGGGCGCGGGCGAGGGGGCTCCACCAACGCTTGAGCCACGCGCAGACCGAAAAAATCACAACGCCGATGCCCAGCCCTGCCGTAACCGGCGGAATGAGCAGCAGCTCGCGAATCACGCGAGGGACGCCGTAAGCGAAATCCCACCAATCTACCCGGCGGAGCGAGGCGAGGAAGGCGAGAACAA
>JAKAWO010000066.1 GCA_021827255.1 Acidobacteriota bacterium
ACCGATCGCGCCCTGCCTTACCCGATCATGACTCTACATTCAACCCACTGGCCGCAGTTTCCGCCTGACCCCTGGGGCAAAAACGAGCAAATTTTCTGGCCGCTGCCGCCGCTCGAATCGGCCGAAATCAATCCGGTGGCGGCGCTGGTCGTGAAACTGACCGGGATGTACGCGGCGCTTGACTCAGAACCGCTGCGCGTCACTGGCCTCAGTGGATCGAGCTACCAGCTCAAAATTGACGGGCAATCGGTGGGGACGTTTTTCAAGGGCCAGCTTGCGCGAGGCATCAACCTCGCCCAATACGACACGCCCATGATGCAGCAAGCCGATAATGTGCTGACGCTCGTCTGGCATCGCGTGGATATCCGCTTTTACGGATGGCGGGCCGTTCAGGTGCCGCTCCAACACGACGGCTCGGCGGGCGTCCAACCGGCGGTCTCAAGACTCCTCGGTGCGCTTGACCAGGAGCAGGCGGACCTGATCCGCCAGGCGCGCGCCGCCGCCCAGCCCGTCGCGCATCATTACCAGCTCGCGCCCGCCGTCGGCCTGTAGGGCGGCAAGGAGCCTTGAGTTTTAAGCGGGCAGCGGCAGCACGGTTTCTGTGCCGCGCGTTTCTTTCCATCCCCGAGGTGATTTGGCAGGGGGAGCCCACGGCACACGCCCCTGCCGTGGCAACTTCGCGTGGCAAGAAATTACCGCCCTCAACCGCCTGGCCGCGCCGGGCGATTCCGGGTGGCTAATTCGACTCCTGCGAAGGCTCGCTGTGAGCGTGAGGAGGCCCGCCAGCCAGCGGCGCGGCCTTGGCTCGCTGGTCGCGCAGCACCGCTTTGCGACTGAGACGAATCTTGTTGCCTTCGATAGAGATGACCTTGACGAGGATCTGGTCGCCCTGCTTCAGCTCATCGCGGATGTCGCGGATTCGGTGCTCAGCGACTTCGCTGATGTGGAGCAGCCCGTCGGTGCCGGGGAAGATTTCGACAAAGGCGCCGAAATCCGCCAACCGCACTACCTTGCCCAGATAGGTCTTTCCCAACTCCGCTTCGGCCATCAGATCATGGATCATTTTGATGGCTTTGTTCGCCGCCGTCTCATCGGTGGCGGCCACGTTGACCCGACCGTCGTCCTCGACGTCAATCTTGGCGCCCGTCTGCTCCACGATGCCTCGGATCACCTTGCCGCCGGGCCCGATCAGCTCGCCGATCTTGGTGCGGCTAATCTGAAGCGTGTAAATGTGCGGCGCGTAGGGCGAAATCGCAGGACGCGGCTCCGGCAACGCTTCGAGCATCTTGCCCAGCACGTGCAAGCGCGCTCTTTTGGCCTGCGCCAGCGCCTCCGACATGATGGGCGCCGTAATGCCGGCGATCTTGATGTCCATCTGGAGAGCCGTGATGCCGTCCTTGGTTCCAGCGACTTTGAAGTCCATGTCGCCGTAATGGTCTTCGGCGCCGGCGATATCCGTCAGGATGGCATAACGCTCGCCTTCCTTCACTAACCCCATGGCGATGCCCGCGACCGGAGCCTTGATCGGGCAGCCCGCGTCCATCAGCGCCAGGCAACCGCCGCAGACCGTGGCCATCGAGGATGACCCGTTCGATTCCAGAATGTCCGACACCACGCGGACGGTGTAAGGGAAAGCGGCCTCGTCCGGGATCATAGCCAGCAAGGCGCGCTCCGCCAGAGCTCCGTGGCCGATTTCCCGCCGTCCCGGCCCGCGCAGGAAACCCACTTCGCCCACGCTAAAAGGCGGGAAGTTGTAATGGAGCATGAAGCGCTTGAAGGACTCGCCCTCGAGCACGTCCAGGCGTTGCATGTCTTCCGCCGTCCCCAGCGTAGCCGTCACCAGCGCCTGCGTCTCACCGCGCGTGAACAATGCCGAGCCGTGGGTGCGCGGCAGCAGGCCCACTTCACAGCTGATCGGCCGAACTTGATCGAAGGCGCGGCGGTCGGGCCGCTGCCCTTTCACCAGCACCGCCTCGCGGAACAGCTTCTCGTAGAGGGCGTCGAACGCCTCGCCCGCGGCGCGCCGCCGGGCCTCGTCCTCCTCCGGATAACTCTCGACCAGCGCTTGGCGGATTTCACTGATCTGGTGTTCGCTCTCCAGCTTGGATCGCCTCGAGGTATCCATCGCCTCCACCAAAGCGGCTTCGACCTTGCCGCGCACTTCTTTTTTCATCGCTTCATCGCGCGCCGGAGGGGTGAACTCCCGCTTGTGGATTCCGAGGCGCCGGAACAGTTCCTTTTCAGCGGTCACGATCTTGCGGATTTCCGTGTGAGCGTAATGAATCGCATCGCTCACCGTTTCCTCGGCCACCTCGTTCGCCGCCGCCTCAACCATGATGATGGCCTCTTCGCTTCCGGCCACGACCATGTTGAGCAGGCTGGACTTGGCCTCCGCGTAGGTCGGATTGGTCACGTAACGGCCATTGACCAAAGCGACCCGCACGGCGGCGATCGGCGTGGGGAAAGGAATGTCCGAAAGGTAGAGCGCCGCCGCGCCCGCCACTACGCCCAAGATATCCGGATTGTTCTCTGTGTCCGCCGAAAGGACCATCGCGATGACTTGGGTTTCATCCTTATATCCTTCGGGAAACATCGGACGAACTGGCCGGTCAATCAGCCGGCTGGTGAGAATTTCTTTCTCCGTCGGACGTCCTTCGCGCTTGAAGAAGCCTCCCGGAATTTTTCCCGCCGCGTAGGTATATTCACGGTAATCCACGGTCAGCGGAAAGAAGTCAATGCCCTCGCGAGGATTGGTCGAGCAGGCCGTCGCCAGGACCACCGTGTCGGCGTATCGAACGTAAGCCGAACCATCGGCCTGCTTGGCCAGCCGGCCCACTTCGATGGTCAGCGTTGACTGCCCCAAGGGGATGCTGATTTGCTCCATAGTTATCTCATTCCTCCCTCTCGCGCGCCGCCTGCCGAAGCCCAGCCTCGCCCTGTCCCTCCGAAGGTGTAACCCCGGCGGACGGCCCGCTCATTCGTCTTCATTACCGGAAGCTGGCTGCGAGACGAGAAGCCGCAGGGAAGATCCCCTCGATCACCCACGGTCGCCGTCGGCAAAAGAAAAAACGGCCTGCCTCCGCGCGGAGGCAGGCCGCTCAACTCCGATCCCAGCTTGCCGTTGGAATATTCCCTGCTCGTCTTCCACAATCGGGTTACTTGCGAATGCCCAATCTCTCGATGACCTGTTGGTACCGTTGAGTGTCGCTCCGCCGCAAATATTCCAGCAGACGCTTCCTTTTGCCGACCATGATGAGCAGGCCGCGCCGCGAGGCGTGGTCCTGACGATGGCTCCGGAAGTGCTCGGTCAAATAGGAAATGCGTTCGCTCAAAAGAGCGATCTGGACTTCGGGTGACCCGGTGTCCTTCGGGTGGGTCGCATACCCTTCAATAACCTTGGTCTTGGACTCGCGGGCCAGTGGCATTCGCTCCGACTCCTCTTTTTTCTCGCTTGCTTCCTTCTTATCTTCTTTAGCCTATCACGATTCGGCCTCGCATGGCAAAGAACTGTGGAGCCCGAGGCGCGTCAACGGCTGCGAAGAGGACACCTAGCCCGGCCTCACCATCGCCTCGTCCAAATTCTTCTTTCCCCTACGTGACTTTGACGGAACCGTCATCAGTCCGCCGCTTGCCTTGACACGCCTGCAGATACGACTCCATAATCAAGACCTCAAATTACACGCAGACCTGCCCCCGCCGCGCGGCTGGCGTGAGGCCTGCGTCCGGCAAGCTTGAGCCGAAGTGGCGGAATTGGCAGACGCGCTACATTCAGGGTGTAGTGCCCGTCAGGGCGTGGAGGTTCGAGTCCTCTCTTCGGCAGAAGCCCCCAAAATGGCTGTGAGATTATTTTGAATCAATAGGCTATCAAATATAGCCCAGCTTGGTTACTGGGCGCTTGCGGGGCAAAATGATCGCTAACATTCCGGCCCGAAAAAAGGGGCGACGGCAACGGTCTTCCATTGCGGTGACGCACGCGAGGCTTGATTCAGCGCTTGCGGTTACGGACTTGAGATCCCCTGGTGGATTCGCCAAGCGGCATGGTTGGCCCTTTGGACTCCACGCACAAACACCCGGTAAGGCTGATCGCCGTTGGTCACAAAGCCGTAATTGGAGTTTTCACCGTCAAAGCGGCCTTCCTTGGGTTCGTCGGACCACTGGAACCAGTGGTAGCCTACAGCTTCCGGAAGGCTTTCGAGATGAGTGACAAAGCTCGCGTAAGCCTTGGCGCGAGCCGCTTCGTTGGGCACTTTAGGTCCGGCGCCCTTGGTATTGGGCAAACCCGAATCGGTGGCGCGGAAAGCAAACTCAGTCACCAGCACCGGCCGATGGGTCAAACGGTAAACATATTCGACCAGCGGGCGCGGATCGAACGAATAGATGTTGATAGAAACCACATCAGCCGCCCGAGCGGCGCGGACCACGGGGGCCGGCGGGCGGCCGGCGAATCGCGCGCCCAGATAAAGATGATTCGGGTCGGCAGCATGAATGGCCCGCGCGCAAACGGTGAAGTACCTCTTTGCCATTTTAGCTAGGAATTGGTTGGCATCTGCCTCGTACGCGGCGGTAGCCGCTTGCAACGGGAGGCTATCAAAGTTCTTGGCTTCGACGCCCCAGGCGCGGTTGAGCTTTTGGATGTCACCCTGATAGCGTCCTCGCAAGAACCGGACGGCGGCTTGCCGCCCCGGCGCATCGGGCGGCATCTCTAGATACATCGCCAACATGTTTTCTTTGCCTCGCCAGTCCGGCCCCCAGCGCAACTCGTTGTCGCTGAAATAACCCAGCAGATCGGGGTCGTTCTTTCGCGGGGCGCATAGCTTCTGCGCAATCTGCAGGGCGGTCTGCTCGAACCGCGGAGCATAGACGTCAACCACCTTTCCGTGCTGCCAGTTGGCGCCCGACCTGGAGGCAATATCGAGATTGACCGTGTAGGGAAGGCCGCGGTCCCACAAGTCTCGTTCGGACCACGCCCCAATCGTATTGAATCCCCAAGCGCGCAATCGCTTGAAGGTGGCCTGAACCCATGCGCCGTGATTGGGGTAAATCCTTTCGATCGCCTGGAGGTAAGGGCAAGGGCCGGTGCCGCGAATCCGGTCCGGGCAGGCGCGAATGGCGTCCACGCCAGCGGAAAGCATCGGCTTTCCGGCCGGATCAATGAACCACCAAACGCCTTCGCGCTCCGCCACGCGATAGAAGCGCGGAGCCGCAGGCGAAGAGTGGGCTCTCCCGCGCACGCTCCACAGAATCGCGCCCAAAATCGAAATAGCTAGAACCGTCTTCGTCAGCTTAAGCATCACCCTCCACCGGCCTCGATTGGCGAGAGCCCAGCCTATCCCAACTCCGCCCAGGAGAACAAGGCCATGGGCCTTTCGGCGCGCGCCATCGAGGCGAAGGGCAAATGGCCGATGAACCTACCCACTGAGCGTGGTGGTACGAGGCAACCATTGTACAAATTTGGAATGACTAATATACAATACGGCACTTACCCGGAGATGACGGTGGCAGCGGCTTAGGAGGCAAGACTGGCTCCGAGTCAGGGTTTCATTGCCATGGGTGAAAGGATTGTCGGCATGCCGGTAAAAATTCTGCTTGTGGAAACCCATGCGGGCGTGGAGAGCCTTATCTGCGAGACCACGCATTTGCTGCAATGGTGCGAAGTGGTCTCCCTCAACGAAAGTGGGAAGGCAGCCGATCTGCTGCAGCGGGCCAAATTCGACGGAGTGATCCTGGATGCGCAGATGCCTGCTCCCGACGGGTTTGAGTTAACTCAGATGATTCGAAAGGCGAGCCTCAACAAGGCCGTGCCGGTGGTCATGCTGACCGAGGACGAAGACATCGAAATCATGCGGAAGGGATTCAAGTCGGGCGTGACCTTCTTTATGACCAAGCCCGCCAGTCGCGAGCGGGTTTACGGGCTTTTTAATGCGATCCGAGGAGCGATGACCCGCGAGCGCCGCCGCCACGCGCGGCTCCCCTTGCGCACCAAGGTCACCTGCTGCTGGGGAGAGCATCAGGAGAATCGCTTCACCGGTGAAAGCCTGACGATCGGCGAGAGTGGCATGGCGTTTCACCCCTCGGGAGGGCTCGAAGTGGGGAAGGAAATCACCTTGATGTTCGCTCTTCCCGAGCCGTTGCCAGACACGCCGCGCAATCGGCGTTCGATTTTCACGGAAAGTAAGGGCAGTCGAGAGGACCGGTTCCGGGCGATTGTCCGCTACCGCAACCCGCAAGAAGTTGTCGGCGTCGAGTTCCTTTCCATTCCACCCGTCTATCAGAGGGGCATCCAGGCCTTTATCAGCGGCGAAGAGGATTGAGGACGCTTTGCCCGGCCTGACCATCCCCGCCTACCTCTTCCTCCCCATAGCTCAACTTGACGGAACTGAGGCGCCGCCGCGACGGCCATCATAGCGCCGTTGGAAGCCCGGAGGGTCAACTGGGCGGAACTGCCGGCTCCTCAGCCTCGTCAACCTGCGCAAGCAGACTCGGCTTATCCCGCAACGGCTCGCCAGCGCCCCAAATGCGGCATCATGTCGAGCGATAGATTGGAAAGACCAAGTGGTGGGGACGCGAACTTCAACCCGCGCCTGCAACTCGGAAGGGGAGGGTGCGCCCGGCGGTTGCCGTCAGCTCCAGTTAAGGATGACCTTCCCGCACTGTCCGCCGCGCATGACTTCAAAGGCGGCGCGATATTCCGCGTAGGGAAATTGGTGGGTGATCATCGGGCGAATGTCGAGTCCCGACTGCAACATGACCGTCATCTTGTACCAGGTCTCATACATTTCCCGGCCGTAGATGCCTTTGAGGGTGAGCATATTGAAAATGACGGTGCGCCAGTCTATCGCAAAGTCTTGATCGGGGATGCCCAGCAGGGCGATTTTGGCGCCGTGGCTCATGTTGGCTAGCATCTCTCGCAACGCCTGGGCGCTGCCCGACATCTCGAGGCCGACGTCGAAACCTTCCGTCATGCCGAGGTCTTTTTGCGCCTGTGCCAAGCGGCTGGGGCGGGCCTCAAGGGCGCGGGTCACGCCCAGTTTTTCCGCCAGCTTCAGGCGGTGAGGATTGAGGTCCGTAATCACCACAAACCGCGCGCCGGCGTGGCACACGACCGCCGCGGCCATCAAGCCAATGGGACCGGCGCCGGTGATAAGCACGTCTTCGCCCGACACCGGGAAAGACAGCGCGGTGTGAACGGCGTTGCCGAAAGGGTCAAAAATCGCCGCCACGTCAAGGTCCACTGAATTGGCGTGGCGCCAAATGTTGCTCATCGGGAGCGCGATGTATTCCGCGAAGGCGCCCGGCCGGTTCACCCCCACGCCTTGGCTGTGAGCGCATAGATGCCGCCGGCCCGCCAAGCAGTTGCGGCAGCGCCCGCAGACCACATGGCCCTCTCCGCTGACGATGTCGCCGGGGTGGAAGTCATTCACGTTGGAGCCGACCTCCACAATCTCGCCGACAAATTCGTGGCCAATGACCAGCGGCACAGGGATGGTTTTTCGCGCCCAGTCGTTCCAGTCGTCAATGTGAACGTCGGTGCCGCAGATCCCTGTCCGCTGCACGCGGATGAGGACATCATTGATTCCCGGCCTCGGCTCCACGACCTCCTCCAGCCAAAGACCGGGCTCGCGTTTGCTCTTCACTAGAGCCTTCATGCGCGGGAACTCCCTTCCCCGCTCCTGCCGAGGATTCGCGCCGCCGCGCCGGGCCGAACCCGGAGCTTCCCAGGCGGCCTACCGGATCGCCAGCTTCTGCTCCATTTCTTCGAGCGTAATCCCTTTGGTTTCCGGATACAGGAACAGGACAACAAAAAACTGAACGACCATCATGAAGGAGAAAAAAACGAAGGGATAAGCCCCCGAGGACGCCGCCATCACCGGGAAAATGCCGGAAATTAGCGCGTTCATGAACCAGTGCGTAAAGGTTCCGAGACTTTGACCTTTGGCCCTGACGGCGTTGGGAAAGACTTCGCTGATAAACACCCAAATGACCGCGCCCTGGGAAAATCCGAACGAAGCAATGAAGCCGATCAACATCCAGACCAGCAAATTTCCGTGCCGTGAGGTGAAGAAAATATCGGCGACGCCCGCCAGGGAGAGCGCCATTCCCACTGAACCGATCAGCAGCATAGTCTTGCGGCCGAGCTTGTCTATGACCGCCATGGCAATGACGGTAAAAACCAAATTCGTCGCCCCGACGGCCACCGCTTGCAGGTCTCCGGAAACTTTGCTAAAGCCTGCTTGGGCAAAAATGTTGTTGAGGTAGTAAAGAATGGCGTTGATGCCGGAGAGCTGGTTGAACATGGCAATCGAAACCGCCAGGAAGATCGGGAAGCCATACCGCCGGGAGAACAGCGGCTCGGCGTGGCCCTCAGAGGCCAGCGAGGCGACGATCTCCTGAAGGTCAGACTCGAGGTTCTCTTCTCCCGTCAACTGCAGCACGCGGCGGGCTTCCTCAATCCGGCCCTTCTTGACCAGCCAGCGAGGGCTGCGCGGGATGCCGTAAAGCATCGCCAGGAAGAGCGCGGCCGGCAGGGCGGCGACTCCCAGCTCCCACCGCCACTCCGCGGCGCCAAAGCGCATCAGCCCGATGAGGTAGTTTGAGAAATAGGCTAGCAGAATGCCAAAGACCACGTTGAACTGGAAAACGCCCACCAGCCGCCCTCGCCATTTGGCGGGGGAGATTTCCGCGATGTACATCGGTCCGAGCACTGACGAGCCGCCGATGCCGAGTCCGGCGACAAAGCGCGCCGCCACGAGCGACGGCCAGCTCCAGGCGAGGGCGCAGCCGAGCGCGGAGATAACATACAAAACGGCCATCGCACGGAGGCTGTCCCGGCGTCCGAAGCGGTCACCCGGGATGCCAGCGAACATGGCGCCGAAGACCGTTCCCCAGAGGGCGATCGAAACCGTCAGCCCCAGCGAGGCGGCCGAAAGGTGGTATTGGACGGTCAGGCCGTGTGTCGTGCCTGCAATGACGGCCGTGTCAAAGCCGAACAGGAGACCGCCTAGAGCGGCGACCACCGTGCTCTTCAACAGGGATGCACTCAGTTTCATGACGCCTCGCAGAATCCGCCGCCGGTCCGAAGTCAAGAATTTATCATACCCGCCCGCGGCTGGAGCAGGCATTGTACCAGCCCGCGCCAGGAATCGTCGGCGATCTTCCAAAGGGCGTCCCAAGTTGGGACCAAAGCCCACGCTCCCCCGCCCGGTCGGAGGGTTATAATGACCCTCTATTTTTCACGCGAGGAGGATTATGGAACGCGAAGCCGCCTGGGCGCTGCTCACCAGTTACGTCCAGAATGAAAATCTCCGGCGTCACATGCTGGCTGTGGAAGCCTGCATGAGAACTTACGCGCGCAAATTCGGCGAGGAGGAAGAGCCGTGGGGCGTAATCGGGCTGCTGCACGATTTCGATTATGAGGTTCACCCCAACGCGCCGGACCATCCGCTCAAGGGGAGCGAGATTCTGAAAGAGAAAGGCGTTTCGGAAGAAATTCGTCGCGCCATCCTTGGCCACGCCGAATACTCCGGCGTCCCGCGCGACACGCTCGTGGCCAGGGCGCTGTTCGCTTGCGACGAGCTGGCCGGCTTCATCACCGCCTGCGCGCTGGTGCGCCCGGACCGCCTCGCCACGCTGGAAGCGAAATCGGTGCGAAAACGAATGAAAGACAAAGCCTTCGCGCGCTCGGTGAGCCGCGAGGATATTATCAAAGGGGCGGAAGAACTCGGCGTGCCGCTCGATGAGCACATCGCTTTTTGCATCCAGGCCATGCGCTCGATCGCCCCGGCGCTCGGCCTTGCGGCCGCGCCGCCCCCGTAGCGTCACCTTGCGGGCTCAGAGCGAGACCTTTTCCAGGTATTGCGGGGCGCGGACGTTCCACCTTAACTGCCCGGAAATCTTTTCTCGCAGCGACTCGCTGGCTTTCGGTTCGCCGTGGGTGAGGAAGGTCTGCTGCGGCGCTTTCGGAAAGCGCGCGAGCCAGCGGAGGATTTCGCCGTAGTCGGCGTGCCCACTGAGATTTTCCAGACTCTCGATGCGGGCGCGGACGGGGATTTCGCGGCCATGCATTTTTACGGCGGGCGCTCCCGACTGGATTGCTCGCCCGCGCGTTCCGGCCGCTTGAAAGCCTACGAACAAGATCGTGTTGCGATGGTCAGGCAGGCAGCGGGCCAAGTGGTGCACGACGCGGCCACCCGTCGCCATGCCGCTGGCCGAAATGATGATCATCGGATAGCGGATGTTGTTGAGCGCCTTCGATTGCTCCACGCTGCGGTCGAAATGAACGTTGGGCTGGGAGAAAAGCGTGAGGCCGTTCTTTTCCAGTTCGTCAACATTCAGATTGTGTTCTTCGTGATGCTTGCGGTAAAGGTCCGTGGCGTCAATCGCCATCGGACTGTCCACGTGAATGGGCAGCGCCGGCATCTTTTCTTGGCCGCTCAGCTCGCGAAAAAGGAACAACAGCTCCTGCGTCCGCCCGATGGCGAACGACGGGATGACCACCGACCCTCCCCGCCGTGCCGTTTGAGCGACAATCTCGGCCAGCCGGACGCGGAAATCATCCTGCGGATGCAGGCGGTCGCCATAGGTGGACTCGCAGACAAAATAATCGGCGCTCTCCGGCACGACCGGCTCGGGAATAATCAACTGCGGAAAGCGTCCCACGTCGCCTGAAAAAAGAATGGTCTTGGTGGCGCCATTCTCGCGCAGGGTGACATGGACCATCCGCGCGCCGAGGATGTGTCCGGCGCGGAAAAATTTGAGCGAGAAGCGCGGCGAAGGTTCAAACGGCTTTGACTCATCCACCTGGTGGAACAGCTTCAGCGACTCTACGGCCTCATCGTGAGTGTAGAGCGGCAGCGCCGGTTGGTGCTTGCTGAAACCCTTTAGGTTCGCGTAGGCAGCGTCTTCTTCCTGAAGATGGCCGGAATCAGGGAGCACGAGCTGCGCCAAGTCCTCCGTGGCCGTGGTGCACCAAACCTCGCCGCGAAAACCATCTTTCACGAATTTCGGAATGTAACCGGTATGGTCCAGGTGGGCGTGCGTCAGCGCCAGCCAGTGAACGCTGGCGGGAGGAATGGGCAGCGGGTTCCAGTTCCGCTGGCGCAGCTCTTTTTCCCCCTGGAACAGCCCGCAGTCAATCATCAGCCGCTCGCCGCCCGCCTCGAGCAGATACTTCGATCCGGTTACGGTTCCGGTCGCGCCCAGAAATTGGAGAGTAGCCACGGTTTCTCCTTTGACCGATGGAATGCGCAGGGGGCGCGTTTTGACGTCCGACGTCGTCGCCCTGTCCTAACTCGACATCAGTCCCGAAAGCGCGAACAGGAGCCAGCCCATGATCCGCAAGGCCAAGATGACGACCAGGACCTTCCGAGAAGTTTGCGCAGGGGCCTTGCAGATCTTAATTAGGCCGGCAACGACACACGCGAGAGCGCCTGCAAACACACAAAGCAAAGATAATGGACCAGCCGCTGCCATAAAAGCCGGGCGAAATCCAGCGACGGATGCCCGTTTCCACAAACATCCCGATGAACACCACGAATGCACTCGCCAAAATCCATAGCCGGCCAGGCCCAAGAACTTTCATGCCCGCGCTTCCGGCCACGTTCCGGCCAT
>JAKAWO010000067.1 GCA_021827255.1 Acidobacteriota bacterium
CTGCTGGCGGCAGACAATAGCTATTTACGGATAAGCTCTAAGATAGCGGTCGGATTTTGTCCGATGCTCCCCGCTCGCCAAATTTCCAAGGTTATTCGGCATAAGCGAAAAACATCGTCGTACAGCCGGGCTGCGCGGGCGCCTCGGAGGGCCGGCTTCGCAATGGGGGCGCAAATTCTCCGTCGGCGTCCTGACGTGAGGTATGATCTTGGCTGAGGAGGCGAGAGATGACAATTTTGGAGTATTACCGGGCCAATCGGGAGAGATTCCTCGCGGGTCTGACCGACTGGCTCAAGATTCCAAGCATCAGCACGCTTCGCGAACACCAGCCAGACGTCCGGCGCGCCGCCGAATTTGCCGCTCATGAACTTCGCGGCATGGGTCTCGAGCAAGTCGAGCTCATCGAGGGGAAAGCCGGGCAAAACCCGCTCGTTTATGGCGAATGGTTGGAAGCGCCGGGCAAGCCCACCTTGCTCCTTTACGGCCACTACGACGTGCAGCCGCCGGCCCCTCTCGAAGAATGGGTATCACCGCCCTTTGAGCCTTCGGTGCGGGGCGAAGACCTCTTTGCGCGCGGCGCTTCGGATGACAAAGGCCAAACTTACATTCTCATCAAGGCGGTCGAGGGTTTTCTGCGCGGTGAGGGCCGGCTTCCTATCAACGTCAAATTCCTGATTGAGGGTGAAGAGGAAGTGGGCGGCGCGCATATCGAGGCCTACGTCTCCAGTCGCCCAGCGCGCCTCCAGTGCGACGTTGCCGTCGTCTGCGACACGGAGATGTTTGCGCCTGAACTGCCGACCCTCACCACGGGACTGCGCGGGCTGGTTTATACCGAAATCGAAGCGCGCGGCGCGGCCCAGGACCTTCATTCGGGCCTTTACGGTGGCGCCGCGCCCAATCCCATCCAGGCACTGGCGCACATCCTGGCCGGGCTCAAAGGGCCGGATGGAAAGATTCGCATCCCAGGATTCTACCGCCGCGTCGAGCGTCCGAGCCGAAAGGAATTGGAAGCCTGGAGGCGGCTGCCGTTCAATGAGAAGACTTTCCTCAAGAGGGAAGTGGGCGCGGCGGCGCTGACGGGAGAAAAGGGGTTCAGCGTGTTGGAACGGCTCTGGGCGCGGCCAACGCTCGAGGCGCACGGGATTCGCGGCGGTTTTACCGGCGAGGGCGCCAAGACGGTAATTCCCGCCGTGGCCACGGCCAAGGTCAGCATGCGCCTTGTGCCCGATATGCGGCCGAGCGAAGTTATCCAGCAGTACCGCGCGGCCATCAAGCGGCTCGCGCCTCCAGGCCTCCGCACCACGACGCGCATTCTGACGGCGGCGCCTGCTTCACTGGTGAGCACCGACAACCGCTTCATTGAATCCGCGGCGCAAGCATTAGAGCAAGTGTTTGGTCATAAGACTGTTTATATACGCGGCGGTGGCTCGATTCCGGTGGTGGGGCTGTTTGGCAAGCACTTGCGCGTTCCAACGCTTCTGATGGGCTTTGGCTTGCCTGATGATCGCTTGCACTCGCCCAATGAGAAGTTCCATTTGCCGAACTTCTATCGAGGCATTGAGGCTTTGGGACGATACTTCCAAATGGTGGGCGGGACGTAAGGGTCATGCCTGGCAAATCGAACTGGAGGGTGAAGGAGACGCGGAAGCGATGTAGGCGGTAAGACTTACACGAAGGGACCGGTTTTTGCGCTGCGGGTTTTTCCGGGCCAAAATCGCGCGACGGCCAAAGCACCGTCGCGGATACCTGCTGAAACCGCCAGGCTCGCTTTCCGCCTTGCGCCTTTTCCGGATGGGCCGGAGGGCGGGTCATGGCGTACAGCCCTGGCGACGCCGCCGGCGCGCGATGCTGCTTATTGTTTCAGCGGGGGCGGCGCTTTGATGTACTTGGCCGCGAATTTCATAAAGGCAGGCCAGTTCGGCAGATCGGTATGGCCGCCGTGGTGCTGCCTCCAGCCAATATCTCCCGATAGCAGCGCGACCCCGAGCGGAGGCATGGTTGCGCTCGGCAGTCCGCGCTTGCCGAGCAAGCGATAGACCGGCCCAGCGGCTACGGCCGCCATATAAGAGCCGCGCGAATCAACCCACCCGCCCTCCACCTTGGGCGAACCGTAGCTGATAAACACGGGGCGTGGCGCGCACATGGCGATCAGCTCATGGGAATCCACCGGCAGATCGTTGGCGGTGAGGGTAGCGTCGAATTTCAGAAAATTGCCGGCCATCCAATGGTATTCGCCCGAGCCGGCGAGATTCCCCATTTGTTCGCCAAAATGCCGGCGATAGAGCGTGGCGCCACCCTTGCCCGACGATCCAACCAAGGCAATGGCAAAGCGTTGGTCGTAGGCCATCGTCACCAGCGCGGCCTTGCCATACCGCGACAATCCCTCGATGGCAACTTCTTTGGCGTTGACCGCTGGATCGGTTTTCAGATAATCGAGCGCGCGGCTTGCGCCCCAGGCCCAAGCCCGCAACGCGCCCCATTGTTCCGGACGCCGTGGGCGGCCATGATTCACCAGACCAATAATGCCGCTGCGCAGCCCAGCGCCGTTATCGGCCTGGTAGCGGGTCGGGATTAAAATGGCGTAGCCCCAGTCCGCGTCGAGCAATTGCTGTTTCCATCCAGGGCCCTTGGGGGGCGGTGGGAGCTTGACCCCGCGCGCCTTCAACATCGCCAAGAAGGCCTTCAACATCGCGGGGCTAAAGTTGAAGCCAAAATGAATCAGCACCGGAACCGGGCCGCTGGCGCGCGCCGGAATCGTCAGCGTCAGCGGTATATGGACCGTAATCGCCGGGTCCGTGGAATTATCCACATGGCCGATCAAATGCCGGGTAACGATGGGAATGCCGTGGCTTATGCCATGATCCTCGCTGACGACAGTCCACGTCACCTTGGGCACGTTGCGCGGCACATAGCCATAAACATCGCGGTCGAAATCCTGCACAATCTCCGGGCGCCGCAGCGTCCACCATAGGGTGGGGGTGGTGATGGGAACGCCTGAATTCGAGATCAACGGGTCGGGCAAGTTGGGGTAAGGGTTCGCCTTGGCTTCGTCGGTATTATCGGCATTAGGGGCTTTGGGATTCATGCCGTTCGCGCCCGGCCGCAGCCGCTTCAAATGGAGAATGTCCATCATGTAGCGATGGTCCGCTTGGGTGGCCCTCTGCTGAGCTTTCAGCTTGGCCATCTGGGCCGGGGTGAGGCGCATGCCGGGAAACTGCGCGGCGGCCAGGCCCCCCGCCGTTAGGACGATGGTGGCAACATAGGCCAGATTTTTTGTTTTCATGGAAATTTCTCCGCCTTCAATTTGAAAATTTCGGTTCGAACGTTGCACACCGCACCGGAGAGTTTACATCATTATTCTTGAGGCGCGTGACGCCGTGACGCTGTGACGACACGCGGGCGCCAGGCCTAATGGCCTTGTGGCGAGGTATTGCACCCGGCAAGTAGAGCCCGGGGTCAATCACGGAACGATGGACCGCGCTGGGAAGGGCCGCAGGTCGGGTCCTGGGCTACAGGTGAGGGATGCGGCGGGATTTGATTTCCTGAAGGTGCTGACGAAGGCGGGCGAGGAGTTCCTCGCGGTGGCCGCGCGCGACCTCCAACTGAAGCTCGTTCAGCGCAAAGTGGACGACGTCATGGTGGTGGAGCTCTTCCGGGGCCACGTCGCCACTGAGCTCGAGCCAAAGGCTGTGGAGCAGCTCAATCTCTTTTTCTGTCAGGTGCGGAGCGTGGGGGCCCAAGTAGGAGACACTTTCCTGGCCGTTGGGTGAAAAGATTTCCAGGGTGAGGTGGGGCCGGGGGTCGGGCAGGCGCTCCCAGGCGAGACCAGCGATGCGAGCCTCCTCGGCGACCGAGCGGGAGGGGGAAACGCCGAGGACGATGGTGGAGGATTGAAGGCTCTGGGCGGCGCGAAGGATGCCATCCCACTTGTCGGTGGCGGGAGCGACGGCAAGGTGGATGGTCTTGCCGCGCTTTTCCGCTACGCTGAGGGCGCGGGTGAAAAGGGTCTGCTCCCTGACGCTGAAGAGCTGGTCCGGCTCGAGGTCGTGCTCGCCCGAGCCGGCGCGCGCCAACATGCGGAGATGGAGCACGACGGCATCCTGGCGCGCGGTGTCTATGCGGTCAAGCACAGAGCCGAGATGATAGAGAGTGTTGTAATCGCGCACCATCACCAGGATGTTCTCGGGGCGAGCGCCCAGGGCTTCCGGGGTGAGGTCCTGGCCGGGCTCGAGGTTGAACTGGTCGAGCTCGGGATGGGTCTCGCCGCGCCGCTCGCACACTTTTTCCGAAATCGTGAAGACGCCGAAGAGAAAAATTGTGAAAATCACGCCGGAAATGGTGGCCACTTGTTTGGTGAAGAGGTTAATGGTGCAGAGCGCGAAGAGCACCAGCGTGATTAAACCGAGGCCGAGAGGGATTTCGAGCTTGCCGATCCGGAAGTTGAAGGGGACGCGGAACTCGCGCGGTCCAGGTTCGGTGAACCGGAGGACAAGGACTGCCAGCCCCTTCATGGCAAAGCTCCACATCACGCCGAAGGCGTAAGCCTCGCCCAGGATGAAGATGTTCCCGCGGCTCAGAATGATGGTCAGGAGCTGAAGGGCAACCACCAGATTCAAGATGCGGTACGACGTGCCGTAACGCGGATGGGGCCGGCGAAACCAGTCCGGCAACACGCCATCCTCCGAGACGCGGTTGAGGACGCCGTTCGAGCCGACAATGGCGGTGTTGACCGCGCCGGAGAGCATCAGAATGCCGACCACGACTACAAATGCCTGGAAGGCCAGGCGCAGCTCGTAAGGCCCGACAAAATTCATCGCCAGACCGCTGATGAGGTTGTCAAAGTAGTGCGGACGGATCTTGTTGGGAATAATCATAAAGGCCAAGAAAGAAACACCGGCGGTGAAGACTACGCTGTAAATGAAAATGACGAATCCCGCCTTTTCCAGATTCTTCAGTTTGGGATGCTCGATCTCCCGATAAACCTGGGCGAGAGTCTCTTCGCCGCTCATGGCGAGGACTGAATGGCCGAGTCCGATGAAGATGCCGATCAGTCCCACCGTGTACGGCAGCCGCGAGTGCCGCAGCCAGCCGAGGGCGTTATGCGAGTAGGTCAAGTTGGGGAGGGTGGGCAACGGCGGCAGGTGGATGCCGCGAACGTAGAGAGTGTAGCCCGCCCAGACGAGCATCATCACGACCATCACGGTGGTCACGTACATGATGCGGAGGGCCTTCTCGCTCGATTCCGGGATGCCCTTGACGTTTTCCCACCAGAAATAGAGAGTGACCAGCGCGGCCGCGGCCGCGGCGGTGGCGTTCATGGGGAGGACGACGCTGGAGTGAATGTAATGCAGCACCTCGTTGAGGAGTCCGACCACGTATAAGCCGGCGGAAACGCCGCTGATCGGGCCGGTGAGGACGTAATCGAACATGAGGGCGGAGACGGAGACCTTGGCCAGGGTCGAGCCCATGGCCTCCTTGACCACGCGATAGACGCCGCCACGCACAAACATGCTGCAGCTCTCAATGTAGAGAGAGCGGACGGCGTAAGAAAAAAGCATGATGGCCAGGATGAACCAGGGCGCAGCCTTGCCAATGGCCTGTTCGGCGATCGCCCCAGCATAAAAAGCTGAAGAGCCGAGGTCGTTCAATACAATAGCCGCCGCGCGCCAGAAGGAGATAAACGACAGCATGGCGGTGGTGGCGACCAGGACGCGCGGCAGACGGCTGCGAGGCGTGGTGTCGGCAGGCGAACTCAAGCGAATGTCTCTCCCCGAGGGGTCCGGCATGGGGTGATCGAGCGGGCCTTTCTCGCCCGTCGGCGGTCAAACAGGGTTCACCAGCGAGAGCGATTTTCGATAACCCGCAGGGTATTATGCGCAGGTTGTCGGAATACGTCAATGAAGGCGGCGGGGCAGGGCTCAAGGGTGGCTCGCGTGGGATGGGCCAGGAGGTTGAGCGCGCCGGGCCACGCCGCGAAACGGTTGGCCGAAATGGGCGGCTGGTCGGTTGTTGTCCCGTCCAAGGCCGTGTGGCTCATTCGTAGCGCAGTGAGGCCGCCGGCTCAATTCGAGCGGCGCGCATGGCCGGGGCCACGCCAAAGGACAATCCGACAAGGAGCGAAACCGCCAGCGCCAAGACGATGGAAATCCAGGAGACAGGCATGGGAAATCGAAATAAGAGAGAAACCAGGAGCGGTCCGAGCGAGCCGAGGAGGACTCCCACGACGCCGCCTGCCAGGCTGATAAACAGCGCTTCGAGGGCGAAGAGGCGCAAAATCTCACTGCGACGGGCGCCCAGCGCCAGACGCGTGCCGATCTCGCGCGTGCGCTCGCTCACGGAAATCAGCATGATATTCAGAATGCCCACACCGCCTACGACCAAGGCGATGACGGCCAGAAGAAAGACGACGATCATCAGCCCCACCGAAATCCTTTTTACCACGCCCACGAAATAGCTGAGGTCGTTGACGGAGTAATCTTGAGCCCCGCCATGATCGGCGGCCAGGATGCGCCGAATCTGCGACGCGGCGCCGGATAATAACCGGGGGGAGACGGCCTGGGCGTAAATCGTGTCGAGAGAAGTGTCGCCGGTAAAGAAGCGGGCCACCGAAATGGGAATCAGGACGGCGTTCTGGCTGATTTCGGTCTCGATGCCGGGGGTGTGAACGTCGCGGAAAACGCCGACGATGCGGAAATCGAAGGCTTCGATTTTCAGGTTGCGGCCGACGGCGGGCTGGCGGCCGAAAAGGGTCCGGGCGAGCGATTGCTCGAGCACGCAGACCTTGCGGCGCTCGTCCACATCGGCCGGGACGAGACCTCGCCCTTCCGCGAAGGCGAGATTGCGGACGCGCGCGAATTCGCCATCCGTTCCAACCAGGGTGATGGGATAGGTTCTTCCTCCCTCAAAAATGGAGGTGTAAAGCACTTCAGTGCGCGAAACCACCGCCAAGGCGGTGGCATGTTCTCGAATATCCTTGAAATCCCGCTCATCGAGCTCGCGCCCGCTGCCTGAGAATCGGCTGCCCGACTGATCCGCAGGACCTGTGTAGGAAACCCAGATGAGATTCGTTCCAAGCGAATTGAGCTGCTGAATGGCGAACTGGCGGCCCGCTAAACCGACTGAGGTGACGGCGACCACGGCCGCGGAGCCGATAACCAGGCCCAACATCGTCAGGACGCTGCGCGACGGATTGCCCTCCAAGTCCTCAACCACCTGGCGGATAAGATCAAGCCATCCGATGAGCGGCCACGCCGGGGACCGCCGAGCGGCGGGGGATGAAGCAACGGGTGAAGGAGCGGAGGCGCTCATAAGTCTTCTGATGGCTGGGACGGGGTGGCAGCGATCTGGGTTTCGGGCGAGGCGGCATCGAACTCCGCGCCATGCCCCGGCAATATGCGGCCGCCGAGGGCCAGCAGGCGGGCGCGATCCAGGATGGACTGCCGGCGATTATGAGGAATCATGGTGAGGACTCGGGCGTCATCCTCGCGGCTCAGCAGGGTGTCCCCGGCAATGATGGTCAGCGGGCCGCCGTCGCGCAGCAGGATGGAGACATGGCCGGGCACGTGGCCGGAGGTGAAAACCGCTTCGAGCGGGCCGGGGAGCGGAGTGGACTCCAGCCAGCGAAACCGCGAGGGGTCGCCCAGCCGCTGGATGTCCCACCAGCGGAGGGCCAGCTTGCGCAACTGACGCATCAACCCCGTGGCTTGGGGGTGCTCGTGAATCTCAGGGTAGTACTTTAGAACGAGCTTTTCCCAGTCGGCTTCATCGCGCAGGTCTGAATAAAGTGAGCAGGACCAATCATACGATTGCTGCGAAGCGTAGATCAGGCTGTTGGGAAAAAGGGAATTGTTGAGAACATGATCTACATGGAAATGCGTATTGAAGATCGCGTGGATATCCTCGGGTTTGAGCCCCTTTCGATCCAACGCGCCGATCAGCAAATGGGCCTCATGAGGCATGCCGGAGTCCACCAGGATGTGATGGCGGCCGTCGGAAACGAGCACCGACGCGGCGCCTCGCCAACTGCCGGTCAAAAGCGTCTGAATCTTAAACTGGCCGTCTGCCATTTCCGCTCGTGAACTATGCCTCCGTAAGGGATTCTATCAGGAAAGGCAAGCGGCGCGCGGCCCGCGTTTGGAGCGCGCTGGGGTGATCCGCTTCTGAGCTCAAGGGGCGGGTCGGGATTCGAGCCTGGAGGGTTGATGGACCGCCGCGCTCGGCTGGGTTCGGCTGAGGGCGGCGAGGACATCGGTTTTCGTGACGATGCCTTCGAGGGCTCCGGCCGAGGAAACCACCAAAACAGCCTTGCGGGGCTTCTGGCCCATGAGCAGGCGAAGCACCTCCATCACGTCGCAATCGGGCGGCACCTTAATGGCATCGGGATCGGCGACCTCACGGAGGACCGTTTGACGCCACTTTTCGGGAGGAACTTCGCTCAAAGCCGTGATGGACACGGTCCCCAAAATTTCACGGTCGCGATAAACGGGAAAAGTGCTGTGGCGGTGATGGGCGGCCACGTTGTCGGCAAAGTCGCGCAAGGTTGAGAACGCTTGGACGGAAACAACGTTTCGCTGCATGACTTCGCGCACGGGAATGGCGGCCAGTTCCTGAACCTTGACGCTCTCGTGCAGCCGCTGCGCTTCCGAGGCGGAGGCTTCGCCCGAGACAGCGTAAGCGACGGCTGCGCCGATCAGCGTGGGAATGATGTAGGCGTGGCCTCCGGTCGCTTCGGCGACAAAGACGACCGCCGTGAGCGGAGCTTTGTAGCCGGCGGCGAGAAAGGCCGCCATACCCACCGCCGCGTAGAGGTCGAGGGCCGGACTGTGGACGATGGCTTGGCCAAAGGCCGCGCCAAAGGATCCACCGGTGAGGAAGAGGGGGACGAACATGGCGCTGACGCCGCCCGACCCGAGCGAGGACAGGGTGGCCGCCAGCTTGAGAATCCCAAAGACGATCAGTTCACCGGTGCGGTGCGGCCGTGAAAGAATCTCTCCGACGGCCTCGTAGTTGGGCCCGAGCGGGATGAGGGAGCCTTGAAAGATGGACACAAAGGCCAGACCGCAAAGTCCGGTTAAAAGACCGCCAACCGCCAGTTTGATCCAGTGAGGAACCGGGGCGCGCACGGCGAAGGCTCGCGTGCGGCGAAACACCGTGACGAAAACCATGGCGATGAGGCCGCACACCAGGCCCAGCAACGCTGACCAAAGGAGGTCTTTGCGGGTGTAAGAGGTCCGGCTGATAAAATTGAATAGCGTCCCTGAACCCACAAAGGCGGCCAGCGTGGCATAGGCCACGACAGAGGAAATCAGGGACGGCAGGAGAGCTTCATGCGCCAGATCGTCCTTGTAGGGCATTTCGATGGCAAAGACCAATCCTGTGAGGGGCGCACGGAAGACGGCGCCCATGCCGGCGGCGGCGCCGCTGATGAGCATGATGCGGCGGTCACGCGGCTCGATGCCGAACCTTCGCAGCTTGGTCCACAGCCAGGAGCCTAATGCGCCTCCCGCGTAAATGCTGGGGCCTTCCAGCGCGGCGCTTCCTCCGAACCCGACGGTGGCAATGGCCGCCAGCAGCTTGGGGAAGAACGGACGCATTTGAATGTCGCCCTGATAGTCGTGATAGGAATGCACAATCTCTTCGGTGGAGTGTTCGTTGGGATCCGGGGTGAAGAACTGCATGACGAGGCCGGCCAGCACGAAGGCGGCGAACAGCACTGGAACAATCGCCCCATGGCGGCCGAGAAAGTAGCGGAGCAGGGGCGGCCAAAGCTTGCCAAGAATGATGACCGTGATGCCCGTGACCACCAGCCCAATAATGACCCCAATGAGGGGTGAAATAATCAGCCATTTATAGACATCGCGGGAATAGTTCGCCGCCAGGCCCTTCTGCAAAAGGGACTTGTATTTTCTCAGGGCAGGATGATTGCAAAGTTTCAGCCGGAGCTTATGCATCTTTTCTGCGCTCATCGGCAGGCCGGGGGCGCCCGGAACCGCCCCATCGCGGACCTTGGTGGCCCCGCAGGCGGCGGAGGTGCGCGAGAGTGAGTTTTCTCAGCAGCAGGCGGCCGCGCGGCGTCAGGCGGACCTGGACAAAGCGGCGGTCGCGCTGCGCGGCGATTTTCTGAACCAACCCCCGGCGCTCAGCGCGTTGCACCAGGCCGACGACGGCGTTGTGACGTTCCTGAAGGAACTCTGCCAGCTCGGAGATGGTGGCCCAGCCGCGGCCGGTAAAGCCGGCGACGCCGAGCAATAATTGGTGCTGCTGCGGCGTCAGCGCGTTTTGACGCGCCATCTTTTCACTGAAGCGGATGAAGCGGCGCAATTCGTAGCGGAACCGCGCCAGCCGGCGGAGGGCCGCGGCAAGGTGTTTCGAGTCTGGAGGGCGATTCGGTTTGCGTGCCACGCCGCGATTATATCACGATGCGATTCATTTCCCGCAAGGGGAAATTCGCGGAGCAGGCGCCGGCCGTGCGCGCCTTTCTTGACAAGCCGCCAGCCGCTCCGCACAATGGCCTTTTATCTCTTGGGCGGTGCGAGGATCAATCTCGCTCCACCTGGATGAGGCGAGGGCATGCACTGGAGCCAGGTCTTTATCCCGACGTTGCGCGAAGCGCCGGCCGAGGCGGAAGCGCCGAGCCACCGGCTTCTGCTGCGGGCGGGCTACGTGCGGCAGGTGGCGGCGGGCGTCTATGCGCACCTTTATCTGGCGCAGAAGTCGCTTCGGAAGATTTCACAAATCGTGCGCGAGGAGATGAATCGGATAGGCGGGCAGGAATTTTATCTGCCCGCGCTCAATCCGGCGGAGCTTTGGCAGGCGACGGGGCGATGGGACTTGGACGTGATCTTCAAGCTGAAGGACCGCAACCAGCACGACCTTTGCCTGGGCATCACACACGAAGAGGAGATGACCCAGTTGGCGCACGGAGAACTGCGGAGTTACAAGCAGTTGCCCCAAATCTGGTATCAGATTCAGGAGAAGTTCCGCGACGAGCCGCGGCCCAAGGGCGGGCTGTTGCGGACGCGCCAGTTCACGATGAAAGACTCCTATTCGTTCGACCTGGACGAGGCTGGGCTGGAGGCGAGTTACCAGAAGCACGTCGAGGCCTATCGGCGCATTTTCGAACGCACGGGCGTGCGCTGCCTGTTTGTCGAAGCCTATTCGGGCATGATGGGCGGCAGCGTATCGGGCGAGTTCGCCGCTCCGGCCCAGGCGGGAGAAGATTTGATTGCGGTGTGCTCGTGCGGTTACGCGGCCAATCTGGAGAAAGCGGAAGCGAAGGCCGCGCCGGCTGAGGACCTCCCCGGCAATGGTCCGCCCGAGCCGTTTTCGACGCCGGGCCAGAAGACGATTGAGGATCTGGTCCGCTTCACCGGCGAGAGTCCGGCGCGGATGATCAAGACGCTGGTCTATACGGTGGAGAGCCGGCCGGTGGTGATCCTTTTGCGCGGCGACCATAGCCTGAGCGAGACGAAGCTGGCCGTGGCGCTCGGGACGGACGTTTTTCGGCCCGCGACGCCGGAGGAGGCGCTGGCGCTGCACGGGGCGCACCTGGGATCGCTCGGCCCGGTGGGCTTGGACCCGCAGGTT
>JAKAWO010000068.1 GCA_021827255.1 Acidobacteriota bacterium
GCAATCGTCACCGCGCCGGTGAGCGTGGCGGCGTCAATCAAGGCAGTGCAACCTTGCTGCTTGGCGAAGGTGAGGGCGTCGGCCAAGGTCAGGCGGCCCTCGGCGTCGGTGTTGAGCACTTCAATCGTTTTGCCCGACATCGACGTGATCACGTCGCCGGGACGATATGCTCGCCCGCTCGGCATGTTCTCAGCGGCGGCGATGACGGCCACGACCCGGACACGCGGCTTGAGCTGCGCCAGGGCGCGCATCACGCCCAGCATGGTGGCCGCGCCCGCCATGTCCGTCTTCATCTCGTGCATGTCGGTGGCGGGTTTAATCGAGATTCCACCCGTGTCAAACGTAATGCCCTTGCCAATGAGCCCAATCACCGGCGAGGGCGGCGCCTCCGGCGGGCCGTAGCGAACGACGATCAGCCGGGGCGGTTCGTCGCTGCCTTGCGCGACCGCCCAGAAGGCCCCCATCTTCAGGGCGCGAATTTCTTCCGGGCCAAAGACTTGGCACTCCAGGCCGAACTGCTGGGCCATCTGCTGGGCGCGGCGAGCGAGTTCGGTGGGGGTTAGAAGGTTGGAGGGCTCGTTGACGAGGTCGCGGACGAAGTTCTGCGCCTCGCCGATCGTTCGTCCGGCGGCGGCGGCAGCCTTTTCGGCCGCGGCCGCTTCCCGGCCCGCTGTCGCCAGCAGCAGGCGCTCAACGTGGCGCTCCGGCTGGCGTTCGGTGCGATAAGGATCGGCATCGTAATCGGCCAGGATCGCCCCTTCAACGACAGCCTGGACAGCTTCGGGGTCGGAGGATTTGCCCTTGCCGGCGGCCTCGACGGGCCATGCCAGCTCGCGCACCGAGCGCGCCCGCAGGTAACGGACCGCCGTGCCAGCCAGGCGGCGCAGTCGGGTGGCGTTGAAGCCATCCGCCTTGCCGGCGCCCACCACCAGCAGCCGCGTAGCCCGGAGGCCCGCCGGATGGTGGAGGAGCGCGCACTCGCCCTCTTTGCCCTTCAGTTCGCCCGAAGCTTGAAGTTCTGACAGGAGCTTCCGAGTTTCCTCCGGCCAGGCCGAGGCCACGCGCTCGAAGGGGTTCGCGCCTTCGAAATGGCAAACGGCCAGCGCCGCGCAGGAAATCGACGCGAGCGGATCTTTTTGAAATTCAATCTGCAAAGTTCATCCTCCGCGCAAACTGAAAACGAGGGGTGTTGGAATTCACCGCTGCCGATGGCGATGGGCGCGAATCGCCTGCTCGGTTTCGCGGTCTATGGTTCGGCGACGGGAAGTCTCGCGGTGATCGTACAATTTCTTCCCTTTGGCCAACGCGAGCTCGCACTTGATGCGGTTCCCTTTGGCGTAGAGGCGCAGCGGGATGAGCTTCAGGCCTTTTTCCTGCGTTTTGGCTGCCAGCTTGTCAATCTCTTCGCCGTGCAACAGCAGCCGGCGCTGGCGAAGCGGATCGTGATTCAGATAGCTGCCCGCCAGATAGGTGCTGATGTGGCAGTCCAGCAGCCAGGCTTGATCCCGCTTGACCACGGCGTAGCTGTCTTTCAGGCTGACCTTTCCGCTCCGAATGGATTTGACCTCGGTTCCTGTCAGCTCGATGCCGGCTTCGAACTTCTCCAGCAAGTGGTAATAGTGCTGGGCCGGGCGGTTTTGAGCGAAATTCCTGTTTCGGGCGTCGGTGACTTTGGGCGCCATGGCAGATGGTCCGCGAACGGCTCTTCCGAAATAAGCAATACTATCACAGCCCCCATCGCGGCGCCTCTCCTTCATTCAGCGCATTAAATGGCTGTTGCCTTGCGGACCAGCCTCTCGTATAATACGAATGCGGGGTGGAGCAGTCTGGTAGCTCGTTGGGCTCATAACCCAAAGGTCGCTGGTTCAAATCCAGCCCCCGCAACCAAGCTCCATCCGTTTCAAGAGGGTTCGACCCCGCCGCAACCCTTCAACCGATCGGCGCCCCAGCAACCGACTCGGCGTCGAGAGCGCGGCGTATCATTTTCGCGTAAGGCTTACAGCCCTTTGAGGCTCAAGACGGCCCGCTGAATGACGCTCAGCATGAAGGCAGGGTCCACGCCCAGCCAGACGAGCAGCGCCGTGAGGGCCAGGAGCGCCGAACCGCCGCTCGCGGAAAGCGGCGGCAAAGCCGCCGCGACTTCCGCCGCCGGCTCCTCGGTGGCGAACAGAACCACAATGACCCGGAGATAATAGAACAACCCAATCACGCTCGTCACCACCAGGATGATGACCAGGTTCCAGAGCGACGCGGACACTCCCGCCGTGAGCAAAAAGAATTTGCCGACAAATCCCGCTGTCAGCGGAATGCCCGCCAGCGAGAACAGCATCAAGGCAAAGACCCCTGCCAGCCACGGCCGCCGCCAGAACAAGCCCCGGTAATCCTCCAAGGCGTCGGCGTCGCGCTCGCCGCTCGACAGCACCGTGACCACCCCGAACGCTCCCAGGGTGGTGATAAAATAAGCGACCAGATAAAACGCCACGGCTTGGGCGGCCCACCGCCCTCCGGCCAGGAACGCCACCAGCAAATATCCTAAGTGGGCGATGGAAGAGTAAGCCAGGATTCGCTTCACATTCGATTGCAACAGCGCCAGCAGGTTCCCGACGAGCATGGAGGCGATGGCGATGAGGCTGAACACAAGGAAAACCGGGCCAAGGGTCACTCCCCTGGTCTGATAGAAAAACCGCACCAGCAGCGCGAACATGGCGCCCTTGGAAACGGTGGCCACGTACGCCGTCACCGGCGCCGGCGCGCCTTCATAAACGTCGGGCGTCCACATGTGGAAAGGCACGAGCGCCAGTTTGAATCCCACCCCCGTCACGATCAGGGCCATGCCGGCAAGGATGAGGGGATCTTTGAGGAGCTGGTCTCCGCCCGAGAGCAAGGCGCCAATTTGGGGAAACCCCATCGTGCCGAGCCGCGCATAAACCAGCGCCATGCCGAAGAGCAGGAAGGCCGCCGAGCCCGCCGCCAGAACCAGATACTTGATGCCCGCCTCGAGCGGCCGCTCGCGCGTGAAGACGTACGCGCTCAAGGCATACAGAGCCACGCTCAGCAGTTCCAGACCGAGAAAAAAGGAGACAAAGTGCGCGCTCAGGATGAGCACGCTCGAGCCGAGCGAGGCGACCAGCAGCAGCACGTAAAATTCTTCGCGGTTAACGTCCTGCTTCTCAAGGTAATCGTATGAAAGGATGACCACCACAAACGTGGCGGCGAGGATCAGGCCGAGAAAAAATAGCGCGTAGGAGTCAACCTCCAACAGGGGCGAGGCTTCGGTGGGCGTCAGCGTGCGCGCCACCCAAAGCGAAGCGAAGGCGCACGCCAGGCCAATCAGCGTCAGCAAAGAAGTCAGGCGATGGCTGCGATGGATGGCAATCGCCAGCATGACGACCACGGAGGTTCCCGCCACGACCAGCAGGGGAAGCAGCGCGATGAGGTCGCTCGATGGCACGCTCTATCTCCTCGCCTCCGACACCACGGAGCGGGTGGAACGCTCCAGGCTCTTCCAGGCCGGCGAGAACGTCTTGAGCACCGGCAGGGGATAAAGCCCCAACCCTAGCAGCAAAATCATCATCGGTCCCATGATGAGCAGTTCGCGGCCATGAAGGTCGGCGATCTTCCAGTGGTGGACGTTGGGCCCGTGGAAGGCGCGCTGCACCATCTGAACGCCGTAAAACGTGGAAGCCAGGACGCCGACCGTGGCGAGCGCGGTCAGCAGCACATGTGCCCGGTAGGTTCCCAGCAGCACCAGGAATTCGCCCACAAAATCGCCCAGGCCGGGCAGTCCGACCGATCCGAGCATGAAAAACATTCCGACCCCGCTCAGCACCGGCGCCGTGGCCCATAGCCCGCCGAGCTGATTCAGGTCGCGGGTGCGCGTGCGCTCATAGAGCTGGCCGACCAGCATAAACAAGGCGCCCGTGCTCAGCGCGTGGGCGATCATCCCCACCACCGCGCCTTGGAGCGCCAAGGTGTTCCAAGCAAAGATGCCCAGCAGCACAAAGCCCAGATGGCTGACGCTGGTGTACGCCACCATGCGCTTGAAGTCCGTCTGCCCGTAAGCCAGCACCGCGCCGTAGAGGATTCCCACCACGCCGAGCGTCATGGCAATGGGTGCGAAGGCCCGAGCCGCTCCCGGAAACAGCGGCACCACAAACCGAATCATTCCGTAAGCCCCGGTCTTCAACAGCAGCGCGGCCAAAATCAAGCTGCCGGCGGTCGGCGCCTCCGTGTGAGCGTCGGGCAGCCAGGGATGGAAGGGAAACATCGGCAGCTTCACGGCGAAGGCGACAAAGAAGCCGAGCATCAGCAGCATCGCCGTCCGCGGGCTCATCGGCGTTCCGAGCAAATCGGAATACTCAAAGGTGTAAACGCCCGTGGCATGGTGATGGACAAAATAAAGCCCCAGAATCGCCAGCAGCATCAGCAACCCGCTGAGCTGCGTGAAGATAAAAAATTTTATGGCGGCGTACACCCGATGCTCGTGGCCCCAGATGGCAATCAGGAAATACATCGGCACCAGCATCAATTCCCAGGCAAAGTAAAACAGGAACAAATCCACCGCCAGGAAGACGCCCAGAATTCCCGCCAGAATCCACATCAGGTTGAAGTGGTAAAAGCCAACCCCCTTCTGGATTTCTTTCCATGAGCAGAGCACCGCCATCATGCCGATGAAGAGCGTGAGCGCGACCATCAGCAAGCTCAGCCCATCCATCGCCAGGTGGAAGTGGATGCCGTACTGCGGCACCCAGGCCCGGTTGAATTCCGCCAGCCACCGGCCTTGAGGGATAATTTCGACTTCGGCGCGGTGGCGCGCCCAAAAATCCAGCACCAGCGCCAAGTCGAAGCCGGCCGCAACGAGCGAAATCCAGCGTGGCCACTCGGCGCCGAACCGGCCCGCCAGCCAGGCCAGCGCGCCGGCCCCGAGAAGGATGACGATGAGCCAGACCAGGATCATAAGAACAACACCACCGCGACAAAGATGACGGCGCCAAGCGCAATGGCCGCCGCGTACCAGCGGAGGCGGCCCGTCTCCGTCTGCCGCGCCCCGTGATAGAACAGCTCGCACAACCGCGCCATGCCTGTGTAGATCGAATCCACCGCGTCCCTCGCGTCCACCCGCGCAAACCACATGACCGGCCAGACGAACAGCCGGTCATAAAGCCAGTCCATCCCCCAATCGGATTTCCAGAAGCGGTAGAGCGCCTTCCCGATCGCCGGTCGGGTGAGCGATTCGGAAAACTCGGGCCGGTAGATATAGCAGAAATAGGCCACCGCAAAGCCGGCCATCAGCGCCAGCGTCACCCACGCCTCCGAACCCATTTCGGACATTGAGGCGGCCCGCGTCGCCGCGACCGGGGGCAGGGCGTGATGGAGGAAACCGGTGAAGATGTGAATGTTGCCTAAAAATTCCGGCGTTTTCACAAAACCGCCCACCATGGAAAGCGCCGCCAGAATGACGCACGGAACCGTCATCGCCAGCCCAGGGCGCTTGTGGACGTGGCTCTTAGGCTCGCCAAAAAACGTCAGGAAAATGATTCGGAACGTATAAGCGGCGGTGAGGAAAACTCCGAACACGGCGACCAGCCAGAAACCCCAGCGGCCGGCCGAGGAAGCCTCCGCTTGCCAGACGATCAGGCCCTTGCTGTAAAATCCTGCCGTCACCAGCGGCACGCCGGCCAGCGCGCAGCCGGCGATCAGGAAAGTCCAGAAAACGACCGGCAATTCCTTGCGCAGCCCGCCCATCTTGAACATGTTCTGCTCGTGGTCGAGCGATTCGATAATCATCCCCGCGCCGAGGAAGAGCAGCGCCTTGAAGAAGGCGTGGGTCATGAAATGGAAGATCGCCGCTGACCACGCCCCCACCCCCAGCGCCAGAAACATGTACCCGATCTGGCTCACGGTGGAGTAAGCGAGGGCGCGCTTGATGTCCGCTTGCGTCAGGGCGCTGAAGCCTGCCAAGGTCAGCGTCGCGGCGCCGGCCACGGCCACGGCAAACTGGGCCGAAGGCGCGAGCTGGTAGATCACGTGCATGCGCGCGATCAGGTAAACGCCGGCCGTCACCATCGTCGCGGCGTGGATCAAGGCGCTGGTGGGCGTGGGGCCGGCCATCGCGTCCGGCAGCCAGGTCTGGAGCGGAAGTTGCGCGGATTTGCCCACCGCGCCGCCGAGCAGCAGCAATCCGGCAGCCACGGCCAGGGGCGAACCCACGGGCCATTGGTGCGCCGCGCGCTCCATCAAGGTCTGAATATCCAGCGTGCCCAGGTGGCGGAATAGCAGGAACAGGCCAATCAGCAACGAGGTGTCGCCAACCCGCGTCACGATGAACGCCTTCCGTCCCGCATAGCCGTTGACCGGATCCCGGTACCAGAATCCGATCAGCAGGTAGCTGCACAGTCCAACCCCTTCCCAACCGAGCAACAACAGCGCCAGGTTGCTCGCCAGCAGCAAGGTGACCATCGAAGCCACGAACAGGTTCATGTAGGCGAAGAACCGGCTCATGTCCTCGTCGTCGCTCATGTAGCCGGCGGAATAAACGTGAATCAGAAAGCTGACGCACGTGACCACCAGCATCATGATCAGCGAAAGCGGATCAAGATAAAGAGCGATGGGAAGATGGAGGCTGCCCGCCTCCAACCACCGCCAAAGGACCTGCGTGTAAGCGTAGCCGGCAGGCGGTGAAATAAAAAAGCTGCCGGCGACCCACAGCGACACGGCCGCCGATAGGCCGACCGACCCGGCCCCAAGGATGGGGATCGCCTGACGTGATAGACGTGAGCCGAAAAGCCCCAGAATCAAAAAACCCGCCATCGGTAATGCCGGAATCAGCCAGAGCAGGTTGAGCAATTTAGCCTTTCATTTCGCTGGCGCGGTCAGCGTCGAAGCTCTTAAAGCGATGGTAGATTTGGATCACCAGCGCCAGCCCAACGGCCACTTCCGCCGCCGCCATGGATAAAATAAATATGAAAACCACTTGCCCGTCGGTTTGTCCCCACCGCGCGCCTGCCGCCACGAAGGCCAGCCCAGCCGCATTGAGCATGACCTCGAGCGACATCAGAATGAATAGAATGTTGCGGCGGACCAGAAGACCGGTCACCCCCAGAGCGAAAAGAATTCCCGCCACCAAGAGCGCGTGCATCATCGGTACAGTGGCCATGCCGAATCTACCTCTTTTCCCGGATGCGCCGGCCCAGGTGGAAAGCGCCCACCAAGCCTCCCAGCAGCAGCATCGAGGCGAGCTCGGCCCCTATTAAATAGGGGCCAAACAGCGATTGGGAAACTTGGCGCGGCCCCAGGGCCACCGCTCCCGACATCCGCGTGTCCGCGTGCGTCAGCAAGTAAACGACCTCGGCGACCAGCACCGCCGCCAGCGCCGACGGCCCCACCCACAGGCTGGGCCGCTGCCACTCGCGCTCCTGGGCGGCCGCCCGCTTCCCGAGGTTGAGCATCATCACCACGAAAATAAACAGCACCATGATGGCTCCGGCGTAAATAATGATTTCGAGCGCGGCGACGAACGGCGCTCCCAACGTGTAGAACACCACCGCCACCGCCAGCAGCGAGACAATCAAGAAAAGCAGCGCATGAACGACGTTCATGCGGGTCAGCATCAGAAACGTGGCGATGATGGCCACCGCCGACGCTATGTAGAAAAGGGCATCCATCGCTGCGGTTCTCAGGGAAGCGGGCTGTGAAGGTCCACCGGCGGCGCTTCGTTTTCCGCTTCGCCTTTATCTTTGCCGCCGATCTGCACGCCGGATACGCGCCAGAAATTGTAGCCGGCGCGTTTGCCCGGACCATTGATGAGCAGGTCTTCCTTTTCGTAAACCAGATTCTGCCGATGATATTCCCCCATTTCAAAGTCGGGCGTCAGTTGGATCGCATACGTCGGACATGCCTCCTCGCAATATCCGCAAAAGATGCAGCGCGAGAAGTTGATCCGGAAAAATTCCGGATAACGCCGCCCGGTTTCGTCTTCCGTCGCCTGAAGCGAAATGCAATCCACCGGACATGCGACCGCGCACAGATAGCACGCCACGCAACGCTCGCCGCCGTCCGGATCCCGGCTCAGGATGATCCGGCCTTTGTGACGCGGCGGAAGGTACGGTTTCTCCTCCGGGTACTGCACCGTCTCGCGCCGGTGAAACATATGCAGCAGAACGTTCCACAAGGTTCTAAGGATGCTTAGCATTGTGCCCGTTCCGTCTTTCGCGCCTTCCCAAGCAGAGCGATTCCCCAACCACGGCAGCCTTCAGGTCCTTGCCGCCAGCGCCACCGCGCCCGTCACCAGCAGGTTGATGAGCGCCAACGGCAGCATGACCTTCCAACCCCAGGACATGAGCTGGTCAAACCGCGGGCGGGGCAGAGCCGCCCGCAGCAGGATGAAAAAGCAGATAAAGCACAGCGTCTTCAACGCGAACCAGACGATGGGCGGCAGCCAAGGCCCGCGCCATCCGCCGAAAAACAGGACCGTAATCATGGCCGAGATCAAAATAACGCCCAGGTATTCTCCCACGAAAAACATTCCGAACTTCATTCCCGAATATTCAGAGTGGAATCCGGCCACCAATTCGCTTTCGGCCTCCGGCAAGTCGAATGGCAGCCGCCGCGTTTCCGCGACACCCGCGATCAGGAAAAGGACAAAGCCGAGGAACTGAGGGATTACGAACCACATGTGCCGCTGCGCGTCCACAATATTATTGAGCCGGAACGAGCCGGTCAGCAGCACCGTTCCCATCAATGAAAGCCCCATGAAAACTTCGTAGCTCAGCATCTGCGCGGACGCTCGCAGGCCGCCCAGCAGCGAATACTTGCTGTCGGAAGCCCAGCCAGCCAGCACGATGCTGTAAACGCCCAGCGAGGACATCGCCAGAAAAAACAGCAAACCGATATTCATGTTGGCCACCGTGGCGCCCGGCGCCCAAGGCACCACCGTAAATGACATCAGAACCGTTATCATAATGATGGCCGGCGCAATCACAAAGACGGCCTTGTCAGCAAAGGGCGGAATCCAGTCTTCTTTGAAAAAAATCTTAATCATGTCAGCAAGGACTTGCAGCACGCCGAACGGCCCCACGCGATTCGGCCCATAGCGATCTTGCCAAAGAGCCAAGAGCCTCCGCTCGAGCCAAATCAGTCCCGCCGCCAGGTTCAGCGGAATGAAAATGACCAGGAAAAGAATCAGCAGCGATTTGAGGATAGGGTTCATGCGCGTGAAATCCCGCTCCAGGCCGGAAGCCCGGCTCCATCGAGTGGCAGAACGCCGACCGGCAGCCCAGCCAACCCCGGGGCGATTCCCGGGGCAATCCTGACGGGCAGGCGCCGAGCAATTCCGCCCAGCACGACTTTAATTTCCATACCCTCCGCGACTTCGAGGGCGGTTGCATCCTCCTGGCGGAGCGCCACATAAGGCTTGGGCGAAAGCTCGGCAATGCCGGGCGCCAGGCAACTTAATTCCTCGGAGCCAAAAATGTGATAAAGGGGGACGAGCAGCCACTCAGCCGCGCGCCTTGTGAATGATTCGGGCGCCGCCGCGAAGTACGAACCGGCGCCGGTCGCCGGAGGCTCGATCAATCGGACGCCAGGGTCGCCGCCTCGGAGCGGCCCGGCGATTTCTTCCTGGAACTTATTGACGGACTGAATCGAGTTCCAGCCGGGTGACCAGAAAAAGGGAATCAGCGGCGACGGTGGTTGATTGGGAACTCCTTCCATGGTGAACGAAAGCGGGGAGTCCGGGTCTTCGGGCGGCTTGGGCTCGCTGACGTTGATGTTGGCCAGCATGGCGGTACGGCCGCTATAGCGATGCGGTTCGCGAGGCACTTTGGCGCCCGCCAACCGAAAAGAGGCAGGGGGCGCAGCTTGGGCGGCGCCCGCGAGGGCTGGAATTCCTCGCGCCACCGAGGCCACCACGTCGTCCAAAGTCTGCCAGGCGGCGGCTTCCCGCCGGCCCGCCGCAACCATGATCTCGCGCAGCCAGCGCCAGGATGATTGAATCTCCCCAGGCGGGACATAGACCTGGAAAAACCGCTGCGCCCGGCCCTCGCTCGAGACGAGCGTGCCGTCGGATTCCGCGAACGTTCCCGCCGGCAAAACCAGTTCGGCTTTCTGCGCCGTCGCCGTGGCCAGAGAATCCAGCACAATAACGTGTCGCGCGGAGTTGAGCAAGTCATCCACTTCCTGCGCGGGCGCGCGACGGTAGAGGTCGTTCTCAAGGATGATGACGGTGTCGGCGGCGCCGTTCTTCACCGCGTTCATGGCGTCCCTCAAACTGCCTCCGCCCATCATGGCCACGCCGAGCGTGTTCGATTCCGGAGCGGTCAGGCTCAAACTCGCCGTTCGCCCAGCAGCCGAAAGCGCCCGCGCCACATTTGCCGCCGCCTGGAGCACGGCCTCCGAATTCAAACTGGGCCCGCTCACCACCAGCGGCCGCTCCGCCGACTTCAGAGCTTGGGCGATGCGCACCGCCAAGGCGCGGTCCATGTCGGAAAGGCCGGAGACATCCGGAGCGCCCGCGTCGAGAGCGTGGGCCACCGCAAAACCTAGCCGCGCGATATCGTCAGGAGCGGCGCGATAGGTTTCCGTCGCCACGTCGTCAAGCCGTGTCGCCGCAGGCGTGGCGATATAGAGCGGGCCTTTTTGATCCTGCACGAGTTCGCGCACTGCGTGGTCCAGCCAGCGCGGGATCTTGAGCTTGTCCGCCGCCCGCATTGGCTGCTGCCGCACGGCCTGTCGCAGCGCCAAGGCCATCCGAGGAGCGACATTGGTCACATCCTCTCCAAGAATTAGCACGGCGTCCGAGCGCTCAATTTCGCTGAGCGAGGGAGAGCGCGCCGGACCGTGGCACAGGATTTCGAGCGCAACCGTCGCGAGCCGCTGCGCCGCGTCCGATAAGCCGGAATAGAAGCGCTCCGGACCGGCCAAGGCGCGCAGCGCGAAATTCGATTCAAGCGACGCGCGAGGTGAGCCGACGCCGACCACTCTCTTGCTGCCCGCCAAGATGCTCGCCAGATATTCCAAGGCCCGCGCCTTCGTCGCCGGCTGTAGCTTGCCGTCCTTCCGCAGCAGCGGTTGCCGCACCCTCTGCGCGCCGTTCACAAACTCGTATCCGAAGCGCCCGCGATCACACAGGAAGTAGCCGTTCACCCGACCGTTGTAGCGGTTCACAATCCGTCGCAGGGTGCCGTAACGCTCGCCGGCGCTGATGTTGCATCCGAGCCCGCAGTGGACGCACACCGTGGGCGCGAACTGCTGATCCCACTTGCGGGCGTAGTGCCGCTTGAGCGTTTTATCCGTAAACACGCCGGTGGGGCAGATCTCAACCAGGTTCCCGGCAAATTCATTCTCCAGAGTGCCATCCGCATAGCGTCCGAAGTAAACCCGGTTGCGCAAAGAGAACGCGTCCAGGTCCGTGCCGCCCGCATACTCCCGGTAATACCGCACGCAGCGGTAGCACTGGATGCAACGGTTCATCTCGTGATTGAGCAACGGCCCGAGGTCCTGGTTGCGAAAAGTTCGCTTGGGATAAATGGTGCGCCGGTAGTCGTGG
>JAKAWO010000069.1 GCA_021827255.1 Acidobacteriota bacterium
TCCGATCTAACCCTCCAGCATTCCGCCATGTTCCAGCAGCAAACGCTCCTGAAACTCGCTCTGGGCGAGAGCGGACAGGTTTTGCGCAGCCGGGATTTCACCGAAATTGAGAATGGCCTGCGCCTGTCGGGCGGTGACGGAAACCAGCGGCGAGGTCCCGAACAATAGGCCCATCCGGTAGGGCATTGGGGATGGCTGGAAATCCTCCAGCACAGGCGCTCGATAGGCGTAAAACCATTCGGGAACGGTAGGATTGGCGCCGTAATTCGCCGTGACAAGTTCAACGAGTGCGATTGCGGCCGCCAGCGGCAGCGCGCTCTTCGCCCAACGGTGTCCTCTCGGAATCGCTGCGAGCCAGATCACGGTTCCGAAGGCGAACCCAAGGAGCTCCGGGAAACGCATGCGGATGATCGTCACGGCGTAAATGGCGGCATAATCCGGGGCCCCCAGGGGCAGAGGTGAGTAACCCGGCGCGCCCACCACACGGCTTGTCCACAGAAGCAGCCCATCCGCGAGCGTCATGACGCCCGCCGGCGCGATCCACGCCGCCACCCAGGTGATGGCGACGAGGCCCAGCAGAAGCTTCGCGAGGGGGAGGAGTTTCCGGGCGCGCGCCCGCAAGGCGTCGTTGTTCTGTCGCAAATCGTCAACGCCCCAACCGGCCAGAATCGCCACCAGAAGAGCGAACGGCACCAGCAGCTTGACCGGGAATCGTACCAGTTGGAGTGGCGGGAAAATCATGTAGGCGAATGCAAACGCGGGCGTGAAGCGTCCAAAGCTGAGCAACAGAAGGGCGAGGGCAGCCCAGCCAATGAAGGTGCGGCGGCGGTCCGACCCTCCACGCCACGCGACCCCGGCCAGAAACAGAGGCACAAAGCCGATGAAGAGGGACGGAAAATAAGCGCGGTTGGCAAAGTTCAGTAGCGTGGTCCAGAGCGAAGGCGTGGTAAACATCGGGCCGAAAAACGCCGGCATCAGCATATCCAGCAGACTCAGCGGGCTGAGCGACCAATAGGTTGTCTGGCTGTAAGGCATGCCGACGGCGCCGCGCAGCGAGTCCCCGAGCAAGTTCAGGCCCGGAATCAACTGAATGGCGGCGAGGCTCAGCGCCAGCGCGCTGACGGCGGCGAAGGCCATCACCACGATCCGGTTGGGGGGCGACAAAACTCTCTTCCAACTTGGGTTGCGATGGAGCGCATAGAGAAAACAGAGCATGAAAGTCGCGATGAAGGTGAAGGGCTCGCCGCCCAGGAATTGGAGAGCAAAAACAGCGGCCAAAAGCGCCCAACCGCGAGCCGAGGATTTCCGAAGGGCGCGGTCCGTCACCAGCAGCGCCCACGGAATCCACGCGGCCGCGGCGATTTGATTGTAAAAGCTGCCTAGAGACAGAACCGGCCCGCTAAGGACAAAGACGGCTCCTGCAAAAAGCGCCGCGAGCCGCGACTGGCCCCATTGCCGCGCTAACAGGTACGCCCCGAGCGCCATCCAGGCAAAGTGCAGGACAAAATGGAGCGAGTAGGCTAGAGGGAACGGAAGCCAGGCTATCAGCAAGGTCGTGGGATAGAAAAACAGAGAATTGGGATTGGCCAGATGCGGCTGGCCAAAATTCAAATAGCGATTCCAGAGGGGCAACGCGCCCCGGCGCAGCGTCTGCCGGACGAACTTTTCTTCGGGGTAGCTCTGGTTGAGAATGTCCCGGTAGAAGAACATCTGCCCGGCGAATAGCACCCTCCAGAACATTGCCAGCACTGCGGACACCAGCACCCCGCAGAGGGCGGCATCAACCCGATTGAAGGTGAACGAATCCGTGTCTGAGCGAAGACTCTTTGCCGAAAAGCCAGATGGAGAAATCCGCTCCATGGGGACTGTGGGACACGCCAACCCTAGCACACGGTTTGAAGGCCCGCAATCCGCCAACCCTCCGCCACGGCGTGCTCAGACGGTCGCGGTCGCGGGTCATTTTTTGATTCTGTAGATTTCCGCGTAGTACCCGTCTGGGAAAGGAGCGCCGACCCTTGCGATGAGCCTGCCCTGTTTCTTCGCCACCCTCCAAACCACACGGCTTGGGTGCGGCCCGCGCACGACGATGTAATCCGATTGCATCATCCACTGCCGGTAGCGTCCGGAATCCACGGGAAAGCCTTTGGGCAGGAATTCGCGCAGGGTCAAGTCACGCCGTTGCTCGAGGCCAAAAAATGGGTCAGGGATCACTGAAAGTAACACCTTCGAGTTCTGAGGAAGGACTTGGCTGATCTTCCGGCACCACTCGAAGTAATGGGTGACACGTTGGTTGTTAATATTCAAAGCGTAGTTCACCGCGTAGGTGGAAAGCGCGCACTGCTGCGCGAACCAGAGGGCGAGAAGAACACCGATCCAGCCCAAAGTCTTTGCCCAGACCCGGCGCTCTCTCGCGAGAAGAATAATATGCGCCAGCCCGATGGCCGTGAGCGGCGTCAGATAAACAACGTACCACATCTCTTTCCCCCAGATCGCCACCCCCATGATGACAAGCTGACATGCCGGGAGAACCGACAGGGCGGTCCGTTTACGAGCGGAGAAAAACAGCCCGACGAGCCCAGCGAGCCAGACCAGGCCGATCGCCGGGTTACCCGGCGAGCCGTATTGTCCAACGAACATTCGGAAGGTGTGGCGAAGGTGTTGAAATACGAGCGGCTGTCGGCCGGCCTTGGTCAAGATTTGTCCCCCGAACTGCGCCATGAAGTCTCTCCAATGCGGCAGAATATAGGCCCCCCAAAAGGCGACCGGCGTCAGGATACCGGCAAGTAAATGGGGCAGGGCTCGCCTGCGCGGCGACTCCGGATAAGCGATGTGGCGAAACCCAACGGCGACGGGAGCCGCGGCGCCCATCGGATGCGTCAACGCGGCAAGTCCGCACACCAGGCCCGTCAGGAACGTCCTTGTCTTGCCGGGAGGGCTGCCGAGGGGCCGAGGCTCGGCGTCTAAAACAAGGGCCAGCAAAATGAGGACGAGCGCCATCATGTCCATGCGTCCGATCAGCGAACCTCGAAGGAAGGCCGTGTCCAACAATAAGAGTGCTACAGGAAAAAGGGCCCAACAGCGGCCAAGGCCAGAACGGTCGCCCAGGACGTAGGTCAGGGCCGCGGCGACAACCCCAAGAGCGAGGGAGGCCAATCGCAAAGCGGCCAAGCTCACGCCTCCGATGGAGAACACGAGCCACAGGAAGAGAAAGTAAAGCGGCGGCTGAAGAAATGTGCATCGCGTGGCTCCCGGAAGAAGCCCTGAAAACACGTCAGTGGCCGGGACGCCTTGATGAAGCAGGCTGGTGGCCGGATCGGCAAAGATGGATTCGTCAGGCCAAGGCGGAGGGTACTTAAGGAACAGAGCGTGGGCGAAATAGAGGAAGAAGGAAGCTGCCAGTAGCACCGCGGCGATGGAAGACAGCCAAAAGGCGAGCTTCACGCCCGTTCTGGCGTTGTCCCCGGCGGGCATCGTGCGGGAACCAGGGGTGGATGCCAAATTGCCTCACTAGCGTTTGGGATCGGTCAAAGTAGCATAAGGATTCGCCGAAGAGCGACGGTGGCTGTTTGCTTTAAGCATCACGCCTCACATGCCTTTCAATTTCCCCCGGAGCAAAGCCGACAAGCTCCGGCTCGAGCGGAATCGCCACGCCGGTTCGAGCCTGCACCGTGCGGCGAATGTGGCCGGCGAGAGCGAGAACGTCCTCGGCGGTTGCGCCGCCGCGGTTCAGCAGCACCAGCGGCTGAGTCGGATTGACTTGCGCACCGCCGATCTGGAAGTCCTTCAGGCCGCAGATATCGATTAAAAAGGCGCTCGGGAGTTTGATGGGTTCTGATGGCGAACGCCGGCGGATTTCATCCAGTCTGGCCAGCACGGCAGGAGGATTTCCGCGTGCCAGGCGGGCTCGCAGCGCCTCGTATTGGACCGCGCTCAACTGCAAGTTCTTAAAGAATGATCCCGCGTTGCCACCCTTTTCCTGGCGCGGGAAGGGGAACTTGCGGTCTCGGATTTGAGTGACGGCGCGGCGAACTTCGGCGATGGAGGGCTCGGCGAGGCCCCGTTCGCTGAAGTAGTCGCGCACGTCGCGGTAACTGAGGTTGGGCTGGCCGAGCTTGCGCAGGCGCAACTGGAGCGACAGGATGATGAACCGGCCCTTCGCCACCGTGTTGAAGATGCTCGCGCGATAGCTGAGTTGACAATCCTCCCGCATCAACGTCCGCAGCGCGCCGGTCGCGGTTTCCATGACCTCCACGCTTTCAAACACGTCGCTGATTTGCTGGCCGTAAGCGCCAATGTTCTGGACGAGCGCCGCGCCCGCCTGGCCGGGAATGTGCGACAGGTTCTCAATGCCCCACAGCTCTTGCTCGACCGCGCTCCGCGCCGCTTCATCCCAGGTTTCTCCGGCTTGAATGCGGACCGAAACCGTGCCATCAGCGCGGCCTTTGGTCTCGATGCCCTTCTGCGCCGGATGAATCACCAAACCGTCAAAGCCGCGGTCGCTCACCAGGATATTGCTCCCGCCACCCAGGATGAAAACCGGCAATCCCTCCCGCCGCGCGAAATCGAGTGCCGCGCGGAATTCCGCGGCCGCGGAGGCGCTGGCAAAAAAGCGCGCCGGGCCGCCAATCTTGAAAGTCGTGTAAGGCTTAAGCGACACGTTCGGTTGGATCGAGGTCATCGGCAGACAGTATTTCACACTTAGCGTTTGGCGGCGAGGGATCACCCCGGGCGCGCGGGACACAGCGTCAGTCCGTGAGAACCGCTAGCTTGAGGTTGCGGAGGCGCGCGGGGTTGGCAATGATCTCGACTTGGGCGATCTTCCCGCTTGTGAGCGTAAAAATGAGGCCCCGAAGCAGGCGGCCGCCCGGAGCCCACACGAGTCCTACGGACCCATTGACTAAGGCGGGCTGCGCAAATCTAGCCATATGCGAAAATGCGATCGCTCCTTTGGCCCAGTTCCGCGCGCCGCGGATTTCTTTGGGCGCGCCCGGGGGCGCGGCGACTTCGTCCATTCGGACGACCACATCAGGGTCAAGGACGGCGAGCAGCCCCTCGAAATCCCCGGCGCGCAAGGCCGCGAGGAACGCGCCGGCAACCTCGCGTTGTTGCGCAAGGCCGGTGTCAGGAACCGTGGCCGCTCCCTGTACCCGCCGTCGCGCCCGGCTGGCGAGCTGCCTTGCCGCGGACGGCGTGCGGCCCACGATGGCAGCGATGTCCTCGAACCGCACGGCGAGCATGTCATGCAGCACGAACGCGACCCGCTCGGCGGGAGTTAACCTGTCGAGTACGACGAGCAGCGCGAGGCCAACGGAGTCAGCCAGCAGCGCTTCCTGCTCTGGGTCGGCGCTATTCGCGATAGGCTCGGCGGGACGCGAATCTATAGGTTCTTCGCGCCGCGACTGGCGTGAGCGCAGCATGTCCAGGCACACGCGCGCGACGACCGTCGACAGCCATCCGCCAGGGTTTGCAATGCTTCGAGCAGCAGATCGGCTGAGTCGCAGCCATGCTTCCTGAACGGCGTCGTCTGCCTCGTTGAGGGAGCCGAGCATCCGATAAGCCACTCCCCGCAGACGACTTCGGTTTTCCTCGAATCGCTCCGCCAGCCACGCACTATCGTCCATCGGTCGCATTTCCTAGTCGCGTTCCGTCATACTGATGACGAACTGAACCCAATCTATGTGACACGGAGGTTGGCTACGATGCAAGCACGAATGAAAAACCCGGCGATGGTTGTCCCAGACGCCATGCAACCCCTGCAATCCCTTGGGAAATGCGCGGAGCAGAGCGGCGTGCCTCTCCGCACGCTCGCCCTCGTCCACCTGCGCGCCAGCCAGATCAACGGATGCAGCGTCTGCGTTGACATGGCGTTTCGCTTCAAAAAGGCAGACGATACCGACGAGCGTCTCTTCGCGGTAGCGGCCTGGCGCGAAGCGCCTTACTTCACCGACGCCGAACGCGCCGCGCTGGCGCTCGCCGAGGCCGTCACCCGGCTGAGCGACCGGGCTGACCCAGTGCCTGACGAAATCTGGCAGGAAGCCGCGCGGCACTACAAGGAGTCGGAGCTTGCGGCCCTGATCCTCTCAATCGCCTTGACCAACGTTTGGAACCGACTCAACGTGGCCACCCGGCAGGTGGCGGGCGAGTGGGCGAAGTCGGCAGACGCGCGGAAATGGGTGGAAAGCGGTTCGGGTTCGCGCTGAACGACGCCAGAGAATCACAATGCGCCCTGAGCACGCGGGAGGACGCGCTTGACCGAGCGGCGGTTTGGCCTCGGTCCCGCTCTGTACCAGGGCCGTACCCGAAGGCAACGTTTCCACCGTGAGGCTTGGCTTCGAGCAGGAAGGAGCTTCCCCAGGTTGTTAGAAGCCCTGCGATTCACCTCGGTGGACCGTACGAGCGTGAAATCACCCGCCTCAAGGGAGTGCGGCTGGCGCTGCGCCGGCGGCGGGCTCGAGGCGGCCGACGATGAACCAGTAGGAGAACAAGCCGCTGAGCAAAATCGCCGGGCCGAGGATGAATGCTGGCAGAAACGAGCCGGACCACTTGATGAGGAATCCGGTGAGCAAGGGCGCGAGGATGCCGCCGATATTGCCGGCAAAATTCTCAAAGCCGGTCCAGAGGCCCACCTCGCCCGGCGGCGCGCAACTCTGCAAAATGACGATCAGGTTGGCGGTTGAAAGTCCCACCAAGCCTGAACCCACAATGAGCGCCAGGGCCTCGCCGGCGGTGCGAACGCGGGCGGCGGGAATGATGAGCAGGCCGAAAAGGAACCCGACGGTGACGATGCCTTTGCGGGTGCGCGTCTCATCCCAGCCGTGGCGGATCAGCCGGTCGGCGATCCAGCCGCCCAAGGGTTCTGAGACGCCGAAGACGGCGTAAGGCAGCGCGGCGTAGAGGCCGGCTTTGACGATGCTGAGGTGCCGCTCCACGTAGAGATAGTCGGGCAGCCAAGCGACCATCAGATACCAGAAGTAATCGAAGCAGAAAAAGCCAAGGCAAATGCCGACCAGGTTGCGGTTGAAGTGGATGGCGCGGTGGAGGCTCGAGCCCGGCGGGAGCGCGGCGCGCGCCGCGCGGGCGCGCTCTCGGACGGCGTGAGCGGGAAACACGGCGAACCAGGGAATCAGCCACAGGAGCCCCGGAACGCCGACGGCGACGAAGGCCAGCCGCCAGCCGAAGCGGGCGAGCAGCAGCGGCATGACCAGGCCGCCCGCCGCGATGCCGATGCGCGTGCCGAAATCGAAAAACCCGGACGGGGCGCCGCGCTCCTCCGGCTTGTAGAGCAGGCTGACGATCTTCGTCCCGCCCGGAAGATAAATGGATTCCCCAACGCCCAGGACCAGCCGCAGCACGATGAGGACGGCAAGGCTTCCGGCGATTCCCGTCAGGCCCTGCGCCAGCGACCAGAGCGCGAAGGTGGCGGCGTAGATCCACAGCAGGTCCATGTGGTCGGCCATGGCGCCAATCGGCAACTGCATCAGCGTGTAGGACCAGAAAAACGCGGAGAGCAACAGACCCTCGCTCGCCGGGCCCAGATGGAAATCGCGGGAGATGAGCGGGAGGGCAAAGGAGATGGTAGCGCGGTCGAAATAGTTGATGATGGAGGCGATGAACAGAAGCGAGACGACCGACCAGCGCCGGGCGTTCGAGACGGGGGCTCGGCCGCCGGCGGGCGGGATCAACGGGCTGGGCGCGGCTGAATCCACGGCATTCTCTCAAACGATCGGCTCGCGGAAGAATACATGAAACGGCAAGGAGTTCAACCCAAATTCGCAGATTGAAGGGCACTGTTCCGTTCTAATCCGTTAGATTGGAGTTGGATAAAAACCATCGCGGGAGGAACGGAACAGCGCAACCAAAAGTCGGCGTGCTTTGGGGGAAAAGAAAGTGGTTTTGCGCCAGACCCCGCGGGCGGTAACGCCCTGGGGCGGCCTGAGCGTGTTCGTTGAGTTTCTGCTGATAAGCGACAGAGTGAAAACGTCGTTGGCCACGGGCGTCATGGCAGGGCTGGGGTGCCAGCTCGGGAAATTGTACGAAACTGCTTGGAAGGAGATAGTCGGAAGCGAAGCCGACGTGTTTACCAACTGGCGCAGCTTTTTCTCTGTGAAATAACTGAAGCCGGGTGGGGGCGACGAGCCCGTGGATTGGGCGGAGGGTTGCGGGAGATCGGATGCTTTTGGCATCGGGAGTCCCAAAGCTTGTGCGGACAGGGCAGGGTTCCCAGGAAAGTTCTTCGATCCATTTTGCGCTCCATGGTGATGATCTGGATGAGGATGCGCTTCAGATCAACGCTTGAGAGTTATGATGGCCACTCCGAACCCTCCAAGCAACAGCTTGTCATCGCCCATCTGTCTGGAAGCAGGAGGCTGGAAGGCCGTAGTCTGGTCCACATAAGCCTCGGTCGCTCCGGCGCCGCCAGGAATCGTAACTTCGAAGCTCCGGTTGCGCCTGTTAACGAGTAGCAGCTTTTCCTTTCCATCAGGCGTGACAAAACCTTGCCCATAGATATAAGGGGTATTAACGCCAGTCGCGACCAGCCTGTCCCCCGCCCCTAGGTTATCCACGAGCAGTTTCAGCACCCAAAACCTCGCGTTCGGCTGGCCCGTTTTCCAGTCCACCATGCTGACGCTCGGGAACTGGGACGGATAGCCCACCATTTGCGATTCTCCTGCCACGTTAACCCCTAGACCGGCCAGATGACCATACACATAAGCATACATAGCGCCGCACAGGTTCCAGTAAGCATTCGGAATAGGCCTTGGCGGCGGGCCAAGCCTTCCCTGGGGTCCGTCATAGGCGGGCGCGATGCACCCGAGCTCGTCAACGTCGGCTCCGGTTTGCGGTGAGAGGCGCTCCCGGATGGCCTGATTATATTGGACGACGCCGAGAAAGTGGTCAGCCTGGGCGAAGAAATCATACTGCATCTCGTGCACGGTTTCATCGGGTGTAGGAACGGCGTAGAAATGATACGAGATCATGTCCAGCGGAATCCCGGGCTTGTGATGCTGGTGGTTCAGGAAGTACTCAAAATAAGCGGCGGCTTGAAAACCTCCGTACGCGAGGCCCACGAACTTCATGCGCGGCTGCACCCGGAGGATCGCCTGGACAATGGCGTCGTATAGCCTAGTATAAAATTCCGGACTCATCCGATGCTCGCCGTTAATCTCGTTCAGCACTTCCCAATAGGGGATTTTGTAATGGTAGCCGGACGCGTGCCATTTTCCGTACTCATCCTTGAACCCCCCTTTCGTGTACCAGCTCACTACGCGAGCGTAATAGTCAGCCACCTGCTTCATGGTCGGATCCCGAAGCTCGGTGCCCTGCTCGTAGGTCCAGGTGACTTGGTTGGGGTCGGAGGGATACGCGACGGGCTTCGGCGTCTTCCACATCCACTCCGGGATCGTGCTGAAGTTGATGATTACCGAGTGCCCGGCGGTGGCATTCATGAAATCTTCCATCATGGGGTCAATCAGTGAAAAATCCCACGAGGTCTTGCCGTTGGCGGGCGGCTCCATTTCAGCGACCGCAAGCTTGGGATAGGGCAGCCAAGGGACATACCGCACATAGTTCGCGCCGAGGTCGTGGAGCGCCTGGAAAACTCGGTCGTGAATGGCCGAGCCGCGACGCAAGAGAGGATTAACCACCACTTGTAAGGTGGGCGTTGTGGCTGAAACGCCTGTCACCTTGGTCCAGTTCACCGAAACACTCACAGCACCGGGAGGCGCTGCTGCTGATTTTTTAACTGCGGGTCTCCGGCAGCTTACCGAAGCCAGGACGAGCGCCAATCCCCCAAACAGCCATGCTCTGCTTTTGGCCTTCATGGTGCATCCTCCTTGCCACTCCTCCCGCCACTTGGCCTGCCACTGTCCGGCGCCGGCTTCTGACGGTTTACTTTTCTTTGCCCTCGATGCCGGGGAACCAGTGCACGGCGTTCGCGTGGTACAGTTTTGCGAGCACCGGCCGCGGCAGATCGAGACCTTGGTATTTCCTTCCCAGGTATTCCACCCAATCGTTGGTGGCCAGGAAGCGCCAGTCGCGCGCGAAATAATTCTCCCAGCGCTCGATGGTTTGGGCGGGATTCGCTCCGGGCATAAAGTCGAGGTCGGTGCCGTAAATCAGCCGGTCCTGATACTTCTGGATGAACGCGATGGCTCGCGCTCGCGGCAGCATCATGACGTACGGCATGCGCGCCGCCATGTCCACGGCGAAGTTCGGATAGCGGTCCAGGTGCCGGCCAAGCTGGTCGAAATTCGACTCCATGCTGCCCAAGTGCGCCCCTACCACGCGCAGATTCGGATTCTCCTCCACCACGTGGTCGCGCGCCTTCAGGATCGCCGCCTTCGCAACTGGATGAAGATTTTTGTACATGTACCACTGCGGATGGCGCATGTAATACGAGTAATCGGGCGACGCGGGGTTCGGCGGCTCCCACAGTGAATCGGGATCGGCCACGTGCGCGATCAACGTCTTGTGGTGCGCCGCGATGTCCTTGTAGATCGGCTCGAACACCGGATTGTCCGGCATCACGTAGTTTCCCTTCGCGTCTTTCAGCTCCATGCCGATGTTTTTCCAGATCTTCACTGCGATCGCGCCCTCGGCGAAATTCCGATTGAGCTGCCGAATCACCGCCGGGTCGAACCCCGGCTTCTCAAAGGGAAACGGATCGAAGCTCGTGCAGAACGAAGCGTGGCCGTGGCTCGCGGCGATGAAATGCCGCGCGTCGTGAATCTCCCGCGGCAGGTCCTTCAGGTAGGGGTCCGTGTCGTCGTCGAGACAGATGTCGAGCAGGTGGATGTTCAGCCGCTCGAGCATGGCGATGAAGTCCGAGTTGGTCACATAAACGTGCGAATGGGTATCAATCGGATGGAGCGCGGCGAAGGCTTTCAATTCTGTGGCGGAAAACGGGCCCTTTCTAGCCACGGCCGGGCTGGAAGGCGAAGGCTTGGGCTTTTCCGTCGCCGCGGGTCGGCACGCCCCAGCCGCCATCACGATGAGAACCCAAAGCAAAAGTTTTTTCATGGCAAGTCCTCCCTTCGGCGGTCGCGCTCTTCCGATAGCCGGCTTTGCGCTGTTGCCGAGCATCTTACCGCTTTTCCGGCTGTTCGGAGAGGTAAAAGAGGCGGATAATTCCCACCGGGCGCTCGCAAGCGGCCAGACCCAGGAGCGCAGGGTGGGCTGCCTGGCCTTACGCCATTTCAACTCTCGCGCCGAGCGAGGAGGCAGCGGTGAAAAAATCCATCGGCGACAATGAGATTCCCAAGGGTTGGACCTTCGAGCAGGGCTTGGCGCTCATCAAGAAGGCCGGTTACGACGGCGTCGAGCTGTGGCTGGGTGACACCGCCACGACGACGGCTTCGCCGAGCAGTGGATTGAAATTCTCGGCCCTCAAATCACCCGCATTCACATCAAGGACGTGATGAAGATGCGCTGGCCGCTGCTGCGACAGCGTCTATACCAACGTCTTTCTCGGTGACAACAACTGGTCTGCCATCCGCGCCGCCCTCGACAAAATCGGCTACGACGGC
>JAKAWO010000070.1 GCA_021827255.1 Acidobacteriota bacterium
AGAAAAGACCCGAACCATCGAATGATCCAGTCGTCCGTAAAGACCAGCGAGAGCGCCAGCATGATGGGAATCGAAAGTTTGATGAAAAGTCGGAAACCGGGATGCCGAATGTCGAAATTGGGCGCGAAGCGCGCTCCAGCGCGGCGCGCGCCGTAAATCTGCAAAAGGAAGTTGCCCGCCAGCGCCCCCGCCAACACGCCGACGGAAAACCCGGTGATGCCGATGCGGGAGGCCAGCACCAGTCCGCCGGAAATAATCGCTAAATTGTAAATCACCGGCGCCAGCGACGGCACCAGGAACCGCGACTTGGCGTACTGCACCGCGCTCAGAATTCCGCCCAGGTAGAAGCAGAACTGCGCTGGCAGCATCAGCCGGGTCAGAAAGACGGTCTCGTCCCTTTCGCCCGCCCTGAACCCCGGAGCGATCGCGGTCACGATCTGGGGCGCTAAAATCTCCCCGGCCAGAACCAGCACGATCAGCGCAATCCCCATCACGCTGATGACCGTTGAAAAGACATGCCAGCCTTCGTCTTCCTTCGATTCGGCGATGTACTTGGCGAATACGGGGATGAAGGTCACGCTGAGCGCCCCGCCCGCCACCAGGTAATTCAGGAAATCGGGCAGCGTGAAGGCGGCGTTGTAGGCGTCGGTGGCGGCATTCACTCCGATCTCGTGCGCCACCGTCCATTGGCGGAAGAAACCCAGGAGCCGGCTGGCCAGCACGCCCGCCATGACAATGCCGGTCGAAAGCAGGACCTTCCGATTTAGCGATGAACTGGCCATAACCGCCGCCTGGAAGGTTTACCACGATTGGCGGCGATTTAGCCAGCTATTGCCCCTCGTGGCTGAACGGCGACGCCCGCGCCTTCCTCCGAAGGCTCGCCCGCCGACCGCCTCCCTGGAAGAAATCCTGCGAGGAATATCAGGAATTCGATGTGGTGGGAAGAGGAAACCGGAGCCGGCAGTTGCGACAGCGCGCCATCCGCGGCCGGGCGAGAAGGCGCTCGTGCCAACGGCGCCTGGACCTTCTGAGGCCTGTGTGGCCGCATCGCGGACAGGTTACCTTGTCCTCGCCTCGATCGCCGGCTGGTGGGTCAGTCTCGGGAGCGGCGTCGGATTGGGACTCGGCTGCCGAGGAAGAATTTTTCGCAGTGGGTACCAGCCGCAGACGAAAGCAAGCCGCGCAACGGCGCAGCCGGTAGCCATGCCGCTTGGCGAGACGATAGAAGAAGCCGTGATAGACGGGATCGGTTTTGGTAGCGCCGCATTTGGGACAAGGAGAGGCCACAGGTAGATATTAACTACCAGAAAAGGTCGCCGAAGGCAATTCGCAAAACCCCAACCGCTCACCCTTGCCGATGAAGCCAGAGCTGATCTCACTTTACGCTGAGCACCGGGGCGGGCGAGTGGCGAATCACCCTCTCGACCGTCGTCCCGAAAAAAAGGCTTCCCAGAAAATTGCGGGGTTCCATCGCCAGCACAATGAGACTGGCGTGAAGGGTTTCCGCCGTGGTCACAATCTGCTCGGCAGGATTGCCGTGCCGTACGATCTCACGGAGTGAACAACGCTCCCGCAGCGCCGGGTTGACCCAATCGCAGAGGGATTTGCGCTCTTGCTCGAGTAACTCGGGGGGCTCGGATTCCGCCGCCACATGCACCACCATGATTTCCGCGCCGGTTGTCTCCGCCAGTTGTCCTGCCTGCTCGAGCGCTTTGCGGGAGGCGCCGCTATAGTCAACGGCGCAAAGAATCCGGCGAAGAACTCCCAACCCGGCGGCATTTCTAACCTGCGGCCCAACCGTGACCAGGGGCGCCTTAAGCTGGACGAGCACGCTCTCCATGACCGAGCCCAGCCGAATCTTGGTGAGGCCGGTCCGCCCGTGCGTGCCCATCACCACCAACCCCGCGCCGAGTTCCTTGGTGGCGCGCAAGATGGCGCGAACGGGATCGTCCTCAACCACCCGCAGGGATCGCGAAACGCGCGGCGGCAGGTAGGCATCGGCGAAGCCGGCGAGGCGGCGTTCCGCCGCCTTCCGGCTCTGGCGGAGTTGAGCTTTCAGTGCTTGCGTCTGCGACGGCGTGAAATAGACCGGAGCGTCCACAGGCTGAGCGTGCAGCGCGATCACCTCCGCCCCCAGCGACTCGGCCAGGTTCCCGGAGGTCCTCAGCGCCGCCGCCGAATAATCGCTGAAGTCCACCGGACAAAGAATGCGCCGAGGTTCATCGAGAAACATAAGCACCTCCACCGCGTGCCAAGTAGCATCGCCAACTTGCCGTCGGAAGCTGTCGGGGCGGCGCTACGACCGCGCGCCCAGCCGGCGCAGCAAGAGCATCATCGGGCACCAGTTCGTGAACGCGGATTGAATCAGATTCACCGCGACGAAGCCCGTCAACCAGAGCCATGCAGGGTTCGCAAAATAACCCAGCAACAAACTCGCCAGCACAAAAGTTCCGGCGATCAACCGAAGCCAGCGATTCAAATCCATGACTTCCTCCTTGCCTTCACTTTTCAGCAGCCTTCATTCTTGCGCCGCGCCAGGGGACAGCCGGCGCTGCCTTCGCTCCTCATTCATGTAGTAAAGGAGTGGGACTGCGAGCTGCGACAACAGCGTCGAGGCGATGGCGCCCGCCATCAAGGAAATCGCCAACCCCTGGAAAATCGGATCAAAGATAATTACAAAAGCGCCCACCACCACCGCGGCTGCCGTCAGAATGATGGGCCGGAAGCGCACCGCCCCGGCGTCCACGACGGCCTCTTCCAACCGGATGCCCTCCTCGAGGCGCAACTCGATGAAGTCCACCACAATGATCGAATTGCGGACAATGATTCCCGCCAGCGCGATGAAGCCAATGATGGAGGTGGCCGTAAAGAAAGCGTGCAGCAGGGCGTGAGCCGGCAGGATGCCGATCAGGGTGAGAGGAATCGGCGCCATGATGACCAGCGGCACGGTAAAAGATTGGAACCATCCCACGACAATGCCGTAAATCAAGATGAGCGCGACGAGGAAAGCGAATCCCAGGTCTCGAAACACCTCGTAAGTGATCCACCATTCTCCGTCCCACTTCATCGAGTAATGGTCGGCCAGGAAGGGCGGGCGGGTGTAGTACCGCTCGACCGTGTCACCGCCTGGCGCTTTGATGTGGTTCAGCATCGGATTGAGCTTCAGCATGGCGTAAATAGGGCTCTCTTCGCCGCCCGCCACGTCGCCCGTGACATAGACGACGGGCTTGAGGTTTTTGTGGAAAATCGTCTGTCCGATGACGCCCCCATCCACCTCGGTCAACTCATTGAGCGGCACCAGGTTCCCGTTCGACGACACCACGCGAATCTGCCCTAGGCGAGGGGCGCTAGAGCGGTCAGCGCGCGGAAGCCGCAGAACAATGTCCACATCCTCGCGCTCATTCGGCAGGTGCGCGATGCCCGCCACCGCGCCGTGCAAAGCCAGGCTCAGCGTCTGGGCAATTTGCTCGGTGGAGACTCCGTCGAGCGCCGCTTTTCGCTTGTCCACCACAAAGCGAAGCCTGGCCTCCGGCGCTTGGACACTCCAGTCGGTGTCCACCACGCCGGGCGTTTTTCTGAAGTCGGCGAGCACTTGGCGCGCCACTTGGATTTGCCCATCGTAGCTCGGCCCGTAAATCTCGGCCACCAGCGTGGCCATGACCGGCGGTCCGGGCGGGATTTCCGCCACCTTCAGTTTCGCGCCGTATTTCGCGCCGATCGGATCAATCGCCCGCCGCACCCGTTTGGCGATTGCGTGGCTCTGCTCCGACCGGTCGCTTTCCGGAACCAAGTCCACATAAACCTCGGCTTCGTGTGGTCCGCCGCGCAGAAAATAATGCCGAACCAAGCCTTGAAAGTCATAAGGCGCGGCGACGCCGATGTATTCCACGTAATCAGCGACGTCGCGCTCGGCCGCGATCCGCCGGGCGACGGCCTGGGTCACCCGCGCCGTCTGCTCGAGCGTCGTCCCCTCCGGCATGTCCACGATCACTTGAAATTCGCTCTTGTTGTCGAACGGCAGCATCTTGACCAGCACCAACTTAGCCAGCGGCAGAACCATGACCGCCAGCAGCAGCACGAAGACTCCGCCAAGGAATAGACGCCGCTTCCGCGCATCCGCGACCAGCGGCGTCATGACCCGGCGGTAGATCCTTTGCGCCCATCCTTGTCTCGCATCCGCCTCTTCTTCACCCGCCTTTTTCGAGCCGGCGAGCAGGCGAAGCGCCGCCCAAGGCGACACCACAAAGGCCACCATCAGGGAAAACACCATGGCGATGGACGCGCCGATCGGGATGGGACGCATGTAAGGCCCCATCAGGCCGCCTACAAAGGCCATCGGCAGCACCGCGGCGATCACCGTCAAGGTGGCGAGGATCGTGGGGTTGCCCACTTCATCCACCGCTTCCACGGCCACTTCCGCCAGAGACCGCCCTCGGTTCTGCGGCAGGTGAGAGTGGCGGGTGATGTTCTCCACCACCACGATGGCGTCGTCCACCAGGATGCCGATGCAGAAGATCAGCGCAAACAACGTGACGCGGTTCAGCGTGTAGCCGTGGATGTAAAAGACGAACAGGGCCAGCGCCAGGGTCACGGGAATCGCTGCCAGCACGACCACGGACGATCGCCACCCCAGCGCCAACCAAACCAGCAGCGTAACCGAGAGGGTCGCCAGCAGTAAGTGCTCCAGGAGCATGTTCGATTTTTGATCGGCCGTATGGCCGTAATTGCGCGTCACGGTCATCTGGACGCCGTCCGGGATCACCGTGCCCCTCAGCCGCCGGGCCATGCTCAGCACCCGGTCGGCCACCGTCACGGCATTCGTTCCCTTGCGCTTGGAAACGGCCAACGTGACGGCCGGAAACTCTCCGATGCGGCTTTTCAGAGAATGTTGCGCGCCTTTGCCGAAGCCGAAGAGAACGTAGCTGGAGGGCTCGGCGGGACCATCCGTGATGGTTGCAACGTCGCTTAAGTAAACCGGCCGGCCTTGGGAGACGCCAATCACCACCCGCCCCACGTCCGCCGCGCTCCGCAGGAAATCTCCGGTTTCCACCTTGTATTCCCGATTGTCGTCCGCAAACTGTCCCGATTGCAGTTGTTGATTCGCGCTTCCCAAAACCGGAAGGAGGGCGGCCGGAGCGACGTGATACGCCGCCATTTTGGCCGGGTCGAGGAGAACTTGAATCTGCCGCTGCTGCCCGCCGATGACCTCTTCCACGGAAACGTCGTGGATCGTCTCGACTTGCCGCTCAACTTCCTCCACCACGCGGCGCAGTTCGTAGGCGCCGTAGGTCTTGCTCCAGAAGGTCAGCGCCAGCATGGGCACGTCATAAATGGACCGCGGCTTAATGAGGGGTTTTGAAGCGCCGGGGGGAATGATGTCGAAATGGGAATAGAGCTTGGCATAAAGTTTGACGAGCGAATCCTCCATGCTCTGCCCGACGTCGAACCTCACGGTCACCATCGCCTCGCCGGGTCGGCTGGCGGAATAGACGTACTTCACTCCCGGGATTCCCCAGATCAACTTCTCCATCGGCGTGGTGACGCGCTCTTCCACTTCTTTGGCGCTCGCGCCGGGCATGGCCACGAAGACGTCCATCATCGGAACCACAATTTGCGGGTCTTCCTCGCGCGGCGTTTCAACAATGGCAAAGACGCCGAGCAGGATTGAGAAAAGCATGATGAGCGGGGTCAGCTTGGAGTTGATGAAGTATCGCGCGATGCGCCCTGCGGCCCCCAAGTTCCCCTTGCTCATTGCCCCTCCAGGCGCGCGCCGTCGCTCAAGCGAGCGATTCCAGAAACCGCGACTCGATCCCCCTCCGTCAAGCCGGAGAGAACTTCCACCCGGTCTCCGAAAGTCCGGCCGGTTTTAACCAGGCGGTATTCCACGACACCGTCGGGATGAACTACAAAAACCCCCTCGAGCTCACCCCGTTCCACCAGGGCCGATGCCGGTACGGTCAGCAGCTTCTCCTCGCCCACCGGAAACTCCGCCGTCCCGTAATCGCCCGAGCTGCACCCGCAATTTTGGGGCAAGGCGATTTTGATGAGGAACGTGCGGCTGGCCGGATCAGCGGCGGGAACGGCTTCCTCGATTTGCCCTTGGAAGTCGGTGTGGCGCAGGCGAACGCCGACAAACTCGCCGACATGCGCCAGCCCCCAAAATTTTTCTGGCAGACTGGCTTGCAGGCGAAAATGCGTGGGATCTTCAACCGTTAAGATCGGCGTGCCCGGCATGACCAGCGTGCCCGCGTCCACCGATTTGGCCGTCACCATGCCATTGAGGGGGGAAACAATGCGAGAATAACTGAACGCCGTCCGCGCCGCCGCGGCCTCGGACTGAGCTTGGCGGCGCTCGGCCTCCATCTGTTTCTCTTTGGCTTCGAGCCCCGCTTGGCGCGCGATCGCCGCCTGGTAGTTGGCATTCGCTTGATCGAACTCTGCGCGGCTGACCGAATCTTCGGCCAGCAAGGCTTGGTAGCGGCGGTAGGTCAGCCCGGCGAGCCTTCGCTGAGCTTTGGCAGCCTGGAGGGCCTGCTCGACTTCGGTCATCCCGTAGGAACTTTGCTCAGTGCCGGCCTGGGCCGCGGCCAACTGCGCCCGCACGCTTCGATCGTCCAAAAGCGCCAGCACTTGCCCACGCCGCACCTCATCGCCTGGACGCACATAAATCGCTCGGACCACTCCGCTGATCTGCGCCCCCAAAACGCTCGTGGTGGCGGATTGCACGGTTCCCGAGGCGTTGTAGTATTCCGCCGTCGGCTCAAAATGAACCGTCTGAACGCTCGCTCCGGTGACCACAGGAGGCACGGGTTTGCTCTGAGGTTGGCGGGAGCCGCAGCCGGCCAACAGCATTGTCCCTCCTACAACCAGGGCGGCGGTTTGATAGGGGCGATTCTTCATGATGGTCCCTCACGGTTTGGTTTGCTGGGTCACGACCTTTGAACCGGGCGCCAGCCGGCCCGTAGCGAGATCGAGCGAGGCCGCCGCCAGCCGGTAGTGATAAACGGCGTTTAGATGGTCCCGCTCGGCGGAAGTCTCCGCCGTCTCCGCGCTCAGAAGGTCGGTCATCGTCGCCAAGCCGCTTTCATAGCGGTTGCGCAGAATGCGCAGGCTTTCCTTAGCCTCCGCCGCCGACCGGCGCGTGACCTCCATGCTCTGACGCGCCGCGTTGAGATTCAAAAACGCCTCCTCCACCTGGAGTCGAACCTGCGCCGCCATCTGCTGCTGCATCGCTTCCGATTGCAACTTCCGTGCTTGCGCTTCCTGAAGGCGGGCGCGGTCGGCCCCGCCGTTGAAGACGTTGAAAGTGAGCGTCGCTCCGGCGATCCAGTTGTTTCCCCCGCGCGTCGCGAACGTCTGATGGTCGTCTTCCCAGGAGCTAAACAGGCCAATCTGCGGAAGGAACGCGCGGCGCGCCATGCTCACGCCATTGGCCGTTCTCCTCTCGGCCAGCGTCGCCTGTCGGTAATCCGGCCGGTGGGCCAGGGCGTATTGCTGCTGCTCGGCCAACGTTCCCGCCGCGAAATGGGTTTCGCTGAACCGCCCTTCGGCTTCCGTCGGCGCGTTTTCCGGCAGCCCAATCGCTACGTTGAGCGCCGCCTGAGCGATTGCTAACCCGTTTCGCGCGCTAATGAGGCCCTCCTGGGCGGCCGCCAGTTGCACCTGCGCGCTCAAAACGTCGGAGGGAACGGTCAAACCCTGTCGCTCGCGAGCCTGCGCCTGCGCCAAGTCGGCGCTCGTCATGGTGACAGCAGCTTCGGCGACGCGGACATTTTCGCGCCCCAGCAATTCATCAAAGAAGGCCCGCGCAACCCCGAAGATCACCTCCTGCCCGGCGCGCTGGCGGCCCTGCTGGGCGCTTTCCGAGCTCAGCCGCGCGTCTTGAATCCGGCGGCCGGTTTCCCCCGCGTCATACAAAGGCATCGAGGCGCTGAACTGCGTGCGGAAATTGTCGAGCGGTGGCGGAACGTTAAGAAAACCCAAGGCGAAATTCCGCGCCGTGAATTGCCGTTGCGTCAGCAGGCTGCCGAAAACGTAAACGGGATTGTTGCCCCGCGTGAACCCTTCGGAAAAATCCACCCGCGGATACCGGCCGGCCTTGGCCATCGCAATCGTTCGCCGCACCGCCTCCGCGTAAGCGTCCGCCGCATGGACGGCGGGATTCTTTTGGAGCGCCAGCGCCACCGCTTGTCGGAGCGTCAGCTTGTTTTCGGGTTGCTTCTGGGCGCGCAGGAGAGACGAAGCACCGAGAGCGCAGCTAAGCGCCACGAGAGCGAGTCGAAATGGCCTCATTCGCGCGCTCCCACGGGCTTTTCGGGGTCGCCGACCGGTTCGATTTCAAAGCAGTGCTCGATGCGCGCCGTGTGCCCCATCATCGCGCTGACCGAGCAATACTTGGTCTCTGAAAGCTCGATTGCGCGCCGCGCGGCCTCCGGGTCAATCCGGCCGCGCAGGCGATGCTTAATCTCAATATGGGTAAAATAATGAGGCGGCTCAGCGCGCTGCTCGGCGCGCAGCTCGACGCTGTAACCCGCCACGACTTGGCGCTTTTTACGGAGAATGCCGATCACGTCAAAAGCTGTGCATCCTCCGAGCGCCAGCAGCGCGGCCTCGATCGGTTTGGGACCGCCCGTGCCCTGTGCGTCATCCAGCACCATGACGTGGCCTGAACCCGATTCGGCTGTGAATCGCCTTCCCGTGCCTTCAATCGTCACAAGCTCAAGCTTGCCTTGCACCATGGCCACTTTGCCTCCCCGAAAGACGTCTTCTCTCCTCCGTGGCAGTGATTCCGTCTCCGCTGCCCACTGCCATAAATGCAATTGGCGTGAAAAGGTAACAACGCCGCGCCCTGGTTCTGAAGAATTCGGCGATTTCCACCGCCCTGGCCCAATTCAGGCAGGCTCCGCCAAGGATTAACCCCGTGGGGGTCAGCGGCGTAAGTGCTAGAATGGGTTGAGGCTTGGCATGAATGACCAGATCGAGCAGGCCGTCCAGAACCTGAAGGCGGGTGATGAAGATCAAATTCGCCAAGCCCTGGTGGGACTAACGGCGAGCGCTTTCGGCTTTGCCAAGAAGGTTTGCGGCAACGAAGAGGATGCGGAAGATATCGCGCAGGAGACGATGATTCAATTTACGCAAGTGTTTGATAATTTTTCCGACCCTCGCGGGCTGGGGGTGTGGCTCTACAAGGTTGCTAAAACTCGCTGTCTGATGAGCCGCCGAAACAGCAAATTTGCCCCCGCCCACACCCTTTCCCTCGACCAGTTGATGCCCTCCTCGGAGGAAACATCGGCGCTGGCTGAAAAGCCCTGGCGCGTGAGCCCGGAGGAGTTGGTTTTGCGGAAAGAGCTCCGCGCCGAGCTCGAGCGGGCCATCCTGAGCTTGCCCGAGCGCTATCGGCAGGTCTTAGTCCTTCGCGACATGGAGGAGCTGGATACGGAGGAGGTCGCCGAGGTTCTCGGTATTTCGCCGGCCACCGTTAAGATGCGCCTCCATCGCGCCCGCGCCCATGTGCGCAACCAGCTCGGAAACTACTTCGGTTCAGTCTCGGATGCAAGGCGCGCGCGCGACCGCTAAAGATTGGAAACGCCATTTCCCTCCCGGCCTGAGAAGATCATGGCCGTCCGGAGCGCCTTGTTTCAACGTTCAGCAAAATGGCGAGGCCGCGCCCCGGCGCGGGTTGCGGTCGTTGGGCGATTAGCCTATAATTTCCTTCAGCCCTGATAACGATTGGAAGGTTGTGATGGCATCGCCCATCGCTCAGAAACTCCAGGAAGAAATCCAGGCGCTTGAACGGGAACTCAATTGCGAGCTTCCCAAGGAGTTGAAGCGCGCTCGGGCGCTCGGCGACCTGAGCGAGAACGCTGAGTACATCATGGCCAAGCAGCGGCAGGACTACGTGGGAGCGCGGCTGGCCCAGCTTAAGAAGCGGCTGGCTGAATTGTCGCTGATTAACCTCAACAACATCCCCAAGGACTGCGTCGCCTTTGGCTCCAGGGTTATCCTCTACGACGTGGACCGTGACGCCGAGATCGAATACAAGCTCGTCACCAGTGAGGAAAGCGACGTCACCCAGGGATTGATCTCCACGACCTCACCGATTGGGCGCGGGCTGATGGGGAAGAAAGTGGGTGACTCGGTGACCGTAGCCACTCCGAACGGAAAGCGGGAGTTCGAGATCCGTTCGCTGCAGACCATCTACGATTAGACAGCCATGGGAGCCCCTGCATCCTGACAGCTCGACGGCGCGTTCAGAAAGGAGAGAAGAGCGACCGAACCCGAGGCGCTCCTTGCCTCAACCTGGGCCACGAACCGCTTCCCTGGATTTCACCTCCCGATCAGAGCCCTAGGGCGAATTCTCAGGTTCGTTGACAGAAGGGATGCTGCCCGCTATCGTTAAAGTTGGGCGCGGATACGAATCCCAATCACCTCGAGGTAGCTTCGCCAGGTGACTGATCCTTGCAGCTCTCCGATGAGCACAACGCTCGCAGGCGAATGAACCTTCCTCTCACGCTGACCATTCTTCGGATTTTTTTTGTGCCGCTGGTCGTCGTCCTGTTGCTGACCCAGGGACACGACATGGACATCTGGGCGGTCGGGGTGTTTTTGCTGGCTGCGACCACGGATCTGTTCGACGGTTACCTGGCTCGCAAGAGAAAGCAGATTACGCCGCTGGGGATTCTGCTGGATCCTCTGGCCGACAAACTTCTGATTGCGGCCGCTTTCATCTCGCTCGTGGAGCTGCAGCTCGTGCCGGCCTGGATGGCGTTGATCATTATCGGGCGGGACTTGGCGGTGACCGGGCTGCGCTCGGTGGCGGCGGCGGAGGGTTTTGCGCTCCAGGCGTCCGACTGGGGGAAAACCAAGATGGTCTTGGAGGTGATGGCGATTACGGCGATTGTGCTCGAACGGCGGCTTCCTCGGGCCCGTCCGCTCGCACAGGTTCTGTTGTGGCTGGCCGTCCTTGCCGCCTTGACCTCCGCCTTGCAATATTTTACGAACTTCTGGAGGACCCTCAACCAGCGCCGCCAACAGCCGCGCACCACGCCTCTTGTTGTCCTCCGGGGAGGCAAGGATGAGCACGATGCCGCCGCTCGGTGAGCCGGAGCGGCAATTCTTGCTGCGCTTGGCGCGCCAACGCATCGAAGAAGCTGCCTTGGGCCGGCGTCCCTCCCAAGCCAGTCCCACCGCGCCCGCTCTGCTTCAACCGCGTGGCGCCTTTGTAACCTTGAAGCTTCACGGGCAGTTGAGAGGCTGCATCGGAAACGTGGTGGCCACTCAGCGGCTCTACCTGACGGTCCAAGAATGCGCCCACTTGGCCGCATTCCGTGACTCGCGTTTCGAGCCTGTCCGCGTTAGCGAAATCCCGAACCTGCGGATTGAAATTTCGGCGCTCAGTCCGCTCGAGGAGATTGCCCCTGAGCAGATCGAAATCGGCCGCCACGGCCTCATGGTGAGCATGGGCCTGCGGCGAGGAGTGCTGCTGCCTCAAGTTCCGCTCGAATGGAAATGGG
>JAKAWO010000071.1 GCA_021827255.1 Acidobacteriota bacterium
AAGGATGGCGCCGTCAGCGGCGCGGATAGAAAGCGTGGGAAGGGTTTCTGGTTGGAACGGATGCCGAGCCGCTTGCCCCTCATTCACTTCGATGCCCAGACCGGCCCGTTCCGTCTTGAGCCAGTAACCGTCGCGCGTTTCGAGCGAATGCTCAACAACCTCCCAGCGCCACGGCACATCGCTCAGCATGTCTTCCTGAATCAGGAAATTGGGCGTTGAAAGACCGAAGTGGAGGGCGGCCGCATTGGCAATGGGCCCGAGCGGGTTGTGGGGCGCAACCCCCATGAAGTAGGCTTCCGCCATGGCGGCGATCTTCTTGCCTTCGAGCAGACCTCCGCAATGACAAAGATCCGGTTGGACCACGTGGCAGGCCTGCTGCTCGAAAATGGGGCGGAACTGGTGGCGAGTCACCAAGCGCTCGCCGGTGGCGATGGGCACGCCCACCGCCTCGCGTACTTGTCGCAGAGCCGCGACGTTTTCAGGCGGCACCGGTTCCTCGCAAAAATACGGTTTGAATTCCTCAATGGCATTGATATACTCGATGGCGACGGCGGGATAGGTTCGGCCGTGAAAATCAATCATCAGGTCCACAGCGTCCCCAATGGCCAGGCGCAACTTCTCGATGGCCTGGGCAAACTTTTTAATGACCTTCGCCCCCATCAGCGGCTCCGAATAAGGGACGCAAACCACCTTGACCGCGCTGTAGCCGCGGGCGATGGCCTGCTGGGCCAGCTCAATGAGTGGGGCCGTATCAAAGGTTTCGTACACGGCCTTCATGGCGCCGCCGCCCAAGTGGGTGTACATGCGCACGCGGTCGCGCACCTCGCCGCCGAGAAGCTTGTAAACGGGTTGCGATAGGGATTTGCCCAGAATGTCCCAGCAAGCTTGCTCGATGCCGCTGATAGCGCTCATGCCAATCACACCCAGCCGCCAGAACGATTGACGGTATAGCTTTTGGTAGAGATGCTCAACGCGCGTGGGGTCTTCGCCGATCAGCATGGGCGCCAAGTCTTCTATCGCGCCAACGACGGCGCGCGTTTTCCATTCGAGCGAAGCCTCGCCCCAACCTACAAGACCTGCCTCATCGGTTTCCACCTTCACGAAAACCCAGTTCCGCATCTGGGCATTGACGACCAGCGTTTTGAGGGCAGTAATTTTCATAGCATCAATCCATCGGGTAGAGGCTACAGCCGCCGTCCACCAGAAGCGTTACCCCCGTCACGTAATCCGCCGCCTCGGAGATGAGGAATAGGAAGGCGTCCGCGACCGATTCCGGAGGCTGAAGGTAGCCGAGCGGAATGGCCTTTTCCGCGCGGCGGCGATAATCCGGCTCCGTGTCCCATTGACGCTTGGCCATGCCGACCGCCACAATACCCGGCGCCACCGCATTCACCCGGATGCCATGCACGGCCAGTTCTCGCGCCATCCCGCGCATGAGCATTTTCATTCCGCTCTTGGTCACATTGTAGGGCGTAATGTCCGGCCAGGGCACATCTTGAACCCAGGAAGAAGTGAAAATAATTTTGCCCTTCACCCCTTGCTTCACCATGGAGCGAGCTGCCGCCTGCGCCACCAAAAAGGCGCTCTTCAAATTGACGGCTAGGATTGTGTCCCATTCGGCTTCGGGATAATCCAGAATGGAGCTGCTGTGGGCCATCCCCGCGTGGCAAAGGGCCACGTCGAGCCGGCCAAATGCGGTGATAGTTTCCTGGACGGCTCGCTGTGCTTCGGAAGCTTGGGTCACATCAGCTCGGACGTATCGGGTACGATCCGCGGGCCATTTTTGCTGATTAAAGATTGGGTGGGCGGTATCCTCACTTAGGATATCGTTGACGGCCACGCGCGCCGAGTGCGCGAGCAAACGTCCTGCCACCACTCGACCAATCGCGCCAAGCCCCCCCGTTATCAGCACGGTTCGACCTTCGAGGCAATCGTTCGCAAAAGTTGGCATATTTCCACTCTCCATAAATCCTTGGCACAACCGCTTACCGGGCACCGAATTGTTTTGGCTCGCCGTCTTTTGGCTGGTTCTGAATTTCCGGATTTATCGCACCGCAAATTTGTCGAATTCAGCGACGTTCCAGCCGGAACCCACTCCCGCCATACCGTGCCTATGGCTCGAGTCGGTTAATCGGGCCACAACGTGGCCGTCCATCGAAGCTGTAATCTGCGATCCATGGAAGTTTAGCTCCAAATGATGCCACTTTCCGCGAGCCGACGCGATCTTGCCTGAGACAAGCTGGGCGGTGGGCGATTTATACTTGGTGCTATCGAGCTCCCACTGGCCGTCACTGTTGAGTATCAGAACGTAGCAGCTTGGAAAACGGGCCTTGGGATCCTTGAAAACGTCGGCATCATCAATCCGCCCGAGCAGCGTGACGTCGCCCGCGCCTTGCAACAAGACATCGGCACTTACACGGTAGTCCCGCCAATGCTCACTGCCGAGATAAGTATAAGGGTCTGGAAGAGGTCCCCAAGGGATCAGCTTGCGAGTGATGACCTGACGCAGGCAACGGCCGGGTCGGCCCGAGCAGGGGTGGCCTTCAAACGCTCCATCCTGGTCGGCAAAGTAGCGCGGCGAGCCACCGAGAGGTGTTGTTTCAAAAGTTTCCGTGTACGGAAACGGAAATAGCTCGGCGGGAGGCGGCGTGGCGGTGCCCTTGCCCTGCCCCGTGGTCGTGGTGAGAGAATACAGGGAGTCGGGGTCGAGGGTCAGGCTAAAAGAGCTGTTGCGCGGCGTAATGTCGGCGACGTGCTCAAACGTCTTGCGTGCGTTCGTTTCCCAAACGTGCACGGCGGCTTGCGAAAGACCACCAGAAACCTCAAAACGGACTCGCTGGAGATCCTTGGCATTGACGGTCTCGAGAATGACGCTGTAATCGTTGCCCCGAGGTGATTTGAGCGTGACATAGCTTCCGCCGCCGGATAGATACCCACATGCGCTATTGATATATTGCCAGCCGGGTTGAGCGAACTGCGTCGTATGCGCCGTGACCCAGATCATAGGCAGAACCTTGTAATGGCCCGACCACGGTGTGTTCGCCAGCATGAGGCCGGAATCTGGCGCCGCCAAATTGTCATAGTAAGAGGTGACGGGGCTCCAAATTTCCGTCGCGGTAGTGCGGTCCCGAATGTAGTTTAAGTTATAGAGCATTGCCAACGACTCGGCATAGGGGGACCACTTCTGAGATAGGCCCTTCGTGTAATAAAAGAATTCGTCTTCCGAGGCCCACAGGGGTTTGCCCGTCTTGAGCGCCGCATCGGGGGTAGTTCGGCCTTGGATCACATTGGGGCTGTGGACGCCGATGACATCCACGGCCTTTTCAAGCTGCGCGTCATGGGCCAGCTTATCCACGATACTCCAGGGATGCTCCCGCGTGTACAAATCGCAACAGACGATGTGGGTTTTCAGGTGGTGCGCAAGCAGCGTGCGGTGGAGCAGCTTCACGTACTGGGTCTCATACTGGGTTTCATTCCAAATCCCCGTGAAGCGCATGTTGAGGTGGTGAGCCGACTGCGCGCCTTCGATGAATTTGGCCACATATTCGGCCATGTCCTGGGAGTAAAAGTGGCCGTTACCGATCCAGCCCGGCGCGCCCCAAGCGAGCGAGTCGAGAATAATATTGGGGTTGCGCTTCTCAGCCTCTTCCATGAACCACCATTCGTAGCCGCGATTAAAGTTGGGGTGGGCCATCTCCGCGCGAGTGCGCGCAAAGCTCGGCTCGGAGCCGTCCGTGGAGTTGACGTCGGCGCCGATCTCAACCTTGAGGTGCTGAAGCGAGGCTCCGTAATCCGGCTTAAAAAGGTAATCGAGAATCTGACGGCGTTGAGCCTTCGGGTAGTCCACGAGGAGGCGTGTCGAGGCGCCCGCACTCACCCCTCCGAGGCCATCGAAGATGCGTCCTTTGCCGCGCCCGTCAAGTTGAATCGTGGGGGTTGAGGTGATGCGTTGCGAGGGGCGGCACCCTGTCAACAGGCCTAACATTCCCAACGCGCAGAACAGCTCCCCTAGGCAAGGAATCCTTGGGGGTTGGCTCTTGCCCGGCCTGATCATTTGTCCCTTCTTGCCGAGTTTGCTCATCGGCGCCGAGTATCCTTATTGGGTTTCAAAACAGGCCACCCAGATTGAGCACAACGACCGAAATTAGCGTGACCAGGACCGCCGCCATCAGAACCCGACGGGTTCGCGCCGAGGTAGCCTTCCATTCGCCCGTCAGAACGCCGAGCGCATTCGACCAGAGGATTTGCGCCGCAATGAACAGCGTAAACCCGACGGAGGTCCCGTAAGCGCCGACCAGAGTGGCGCCGACGCCGTAGCCAACGATGCCAGCAAGCCAGAGAAAACCCATAGCAGCACCCAGCCAAGCCTCTCGCGCCCAGCCGGGCGAAGCAAACCTGGCCCAGGATCGGTTATGCGAGAGCAGCCAAGCGCAGTAACCCACGTTCGGGATAAAACCGGCACTCAGAATCAGCGCCCAAACCGCATACGGCGAAGCCCAAGGTCCCGCCCCCAACCCCTTGCTGAGCTCCAGCAGCTTGCCGCTGAATGCAAAGCCCAGGTTCCAAGCAGAGCCCACGATGCCGGTGAAGATACAGATGCCGAGGCCCGCAGCATAGCTGTAACCCAGCCGGCTTTTGGGCACCTGACTCGATGCCTGCTCGCGCTCCCTGCGCCGCCCCGCCTTGCCGTACAGAACCAAGCCACCGAAAAGAATCGGCATGCTGACCAGCAGTAGAAGGCCCCTCGGCCGCAGCAGGGCGGCGGGGTCGAGCGCCAGGAGCGGAATCAGCGAACCAAAAAGGCAGCCCAGCCCGGAAACCACTGTGAACGCCAGCGCCATGCCCACGGCCTCGATGCCCAAGCCAAAAGTGACTTGCGCAATCCCCCAAAGGAACCCGAAGGCGAGAGGATAAATCAAGGTGCGGCTCGGCGATTTGCGATAAAGCTCGGCGAGGTGGGGGACCCACCCGATGGCCAATCCCCAAGGCAGAAGCAGCAATGCGACAACGGCGAAAACCAGCCACGTATTTTCCCATTTCCAGCTTCGAGAAGACTTCATCGGCGCCGCAAAGCTGCCATTCACAGCGCCGCTTGCAGCAATAATAGCCATGCCCAGCCAGAAATGGTCGCTCATGGTGCCGATCCCTGCGAGGATTGTCACCGCCGGATTGCTGCGGCTCGCGGGAACAACGATGCGCTATTCTAACTTGACCAGTACCACTCCGTGACTTAGAACCTCAGCGGAAAAGCTATTATGAAAGAAGCCGAGGTCCTTGCGCGCCCAAAGGTCTCGCACCTGAACCGACTGCGGCATCCCGACGTCCTTGAAATGAACCGTCATGCGCAGGGACGAAAGACTTCGATTAAACAACCCCACGGCCAGGCTGTGATGAATCAGCGGCTTGACCCAGATCTCAAGCGGGCCCTCTTGCCAAACTCGATGGCCCTCTATGCCCTTCGGATCCTGATCCACCGCGATGACTTCCGGATTGGTCAGAATTTCTCGCGTTGTCTCGCTCATGTGGGTCAGGTCATTTCCGGCCAACAGCGGCGCCGCCAAAATGCACCACAAGCTCATCTGGGTAAGCTCCTCGTTGTGATTGAGGCGACCGAGGCCAATCTGCAAAATATCAGGATCATTCCAGTGCCCCGGGCCGGCAAACTTGCCAAGACCGTTCTGCTGAAATCCGAAAAGAGAAACCCGGTCGTAGCCACCTCCGATGTCGTCGGTGGTCCGCCACATGTTGCCGCCGACTGACCCTCCCCAGCGCCAGACGGCTTCGAGACCGTATTGACACAGGCTGAAAACCATGGGGCGGCCCGTGCTCAAAATCGCCTCGTACATTTTTCTATAGGCCGCCTGCATCTGGTCGGGCGGATAAACTTTCGACGCACTGCACCAGTCGTATTTCACGAAATCCACGCCCCAGCGCGCATAAGTTTCGGCATCCTGCTTCTCATGCCCGTAACTGCCTTCGTGCCCCGCGCAGGTCTTGGGACCGGGCGAAGAATAAATCCCAAATTTCAAGCCGAGGCTGTGAATGTAGTTTCCGAGAGCCTGCATATTGGGAAAACTGCTGTTGGGATGGATAAAACCTTCGGCGTCGCGCTTGCCCTGCCAGCAGTCGTCAACGTTGACGTAGGAATACCCGGCGGCCTTCATGCCGCTACGGACCATCGCCAGGGCGTTCGCGCGAACGATGGCCTCGCTTATCTTGCAGCCATACCGATACCAATCATTCCAGCCCATGGGCGGCGTTTCGGCGAGCCGCGTCGTCTGGCCCATCGCCGGGGCCGCCGGCCACGTCGCCAAAAAGACCGCGCCCAGCGCGCTCGCCACTGCCGACCTTGTTCCTTTGCGCATCGAAGCGCTTCTCCGATTTCTGTCGCGCCTTGCCAACGCGCTTCAAACGCCGGCGTTGCGCGATGCCTTCGTGCTCCCTCCGCCGCGACCGGCGCGCCGAGTGTGCAATGATATCGCAGAACTGCCGAGCCGGCCCGTACAAACGTCCTAACCGGGCTCGACCGCCGCTCGCGGTCGTTGATAGTGTCTGGAGAGTGCGTTGAGGGGAACCGAACGAGATGCTGTGAGATGTGATTCGGGATTTTCCCGGTGGGGAATCAGGTCTTTGAGGACACGATAAATGGGCAAAATCGCCGGCGTTCGTCCCGCCAATATGTCGCGGCGCGAATGCTCCGACGGAAGAGCCGCAGACCGCAAAGACGGCGGCCTGCGCTACGGGGTCCGGGCTCTTGGCGCCAAACAAAGAATCCACGGTCAGGAAAGCACTGACCGTGGCTTGCTCCACAGACATGACATGAGTGATGCCTTTCGTTCCGTAACGCAACTCTATATTACCGATTGAGGGCAGAATATTTCCTTTAGCCGATCAATCTGATGAAGCACATCATAAAGCTGCTGATAGGTCTGAGGGGGACTAGATGTTTGTCCCGGCATTTTGCCGATCTCGGCGACTGCCTTGCCTAATCGTACCAGCACATCGGGGACGGCTTTCTCAGGAATTTGTACGCGGGTGCCACGATAATTGCTGATTACCGAGCGGATGGCTCCCGTCAGATGCTTGGTATCCACCATGCCATTCGGAAGGCGATACGGTAATTTCCAGGTGTGAGGATTTCTCGCGTCTCCAACGTAGGCAAAGCATTCGGCCGGCAGTTTGTACTTGGGGTGGAGGAGGGCAGCCACGACCTCTGCGGCGCTGATCTCCTGCACCGTTTCAACATATACCGGGGAAGCACCGGCTGATTCCGGGATTTGTTCTTCGGTGAGCTTTTCTGGAACGCGGTAGATGCCGTCCACGCTGACCCAGTAAGCGTCCAAACATGGAACTGCGTGATCAAGGCGCAGGCGGGCGCGGTGCTTTAGGCCGCCGTTCACAATATCCGCCGCGTAGAACAACGTGCCATCGCTCACAGCGATGGTCGTGACGCGTTGCTCTTCCGCGTACCGCCTGGCCTGCGTGAGAGCACGCTCAAGCGAAGGCTGGTCCCAGGAAAGGGAGTTCGGCCGTTTTACCTCAACGACCAAGCGTTTGATGCCCATTTTGGTGAGCACCATATCGGCATGGCCGATTTGATTATTCAAATCGCTGATCTGCCAATTGAGCGGGACTGTAAAAAAATCAGCCAATATGCTTTCGGCAACCTTCTCCGCCGCGTGGCCGTAACGAGCTTCCTGCAGGAGCCGCTCGGTGCGCTTTTGAAGAAAGAGAGGCCACTGCGCCTGGATAGCGTTACAAAACTCCCGGAAACTTGCCAATTGCATCAATTGTGGCGGCATGCGCTTTAACCGGAATTTTCATTATCCACTTTCCGCCGAACGAAAAGTTACTCCTGATCGCCGCCCTATGCAACTGGGAGTCGAGTTTGCAGTGCAAGGTGCTCTCGCGGGCCACGGAAGGTGCCATGGGGTGCCTCTCGCGAAACCCCCAAAGGGCGCAACCGCCCCCTCTTTCGACCTGTATTTCCGACACTTTGCCGCCCCCCTGCCGCTCTCCTCGCGGAAATCCGATCTAATAGGTCTTGTGGATTCCAGCAAGACCGGATGAATGTCCGCGGATCATCCGCACCGCATCTCCCTGAAGCCTTTCTGAGGCTCTTGAGCGTATGAATGCTCGCAGGGTCGGATATGTCTCTCATGCCTTCAACGCGCCTCTCGGGCACTACTGGTCGTTGGAGAGCTTGCGCGCGGAAACCTCGCGGTCTTAGACTGGCCTGTCGCTCGCGCGGTCGCGGCCCATGCCCAAGTTCCCCTCGAGACTGAAACGCGACACCCTTCACGGCTGGAACACCGTGAGCCTGGCCAACGGTCTGATCGAGGCCGTCGTCGTCCCGGAGATTGGAGGGCGGATTATTCAACTCCGGCTGGGCCAGCACGAATTCTTATACGTCAATCCTCGCCATCTTGGCCGAATCTATCCTGCAAAAGAAAACTGTGCCGCCAGCGGCTGGAAGAATTACGGCGGCTCCAAAGTCTGGCCCGCTCCGCAAGGCTGGGAGCGGACCGACCAGTGGCCTGGACCGCCCGACCCGGTTCTAGACGGCGGTCCTTATAGCTTTCGGATTGTGAGTCAAGGTTCTGAGTGTGTGGCGGTGAGTCTTGAAAGTCCGCACGATGAATACACCGGATTAACCTTTTCGCGTGAGATTCGACTTCGGGCGGACTGCTCGACCGTCCAAATGATTCACAAGATGCGGAACTCCTCCTCACGAGCCGTTCGTTGGGGAATCTGGCAGGTTACGCAGCAGGACGCTAGCCTTCCTCTTGCAATCTATGCGCCCGCAAGGCACTATCGGCAGATGTTTGGCGACCAGCCCTTCCAGCATGTTCACCTCAATCATGACGCCGGCCTTTGGCAACTGGATTACGCCGATCGAGTGGCGAAATTTGCCGTCCACGTCGAGCGCGGCTGGCTGGTGGCGATGAGGCCGAACCATCTCTTCGCGCTGGTTGAAACGTTCCCGCTATTTCCTGATTGCCCCTACCCCGACGGAGCGCCCGTCGAATTGTGGGTGAACGGCCAAGGCACCTTTACGCTGCCCGCGGGAACAATTGACACGCAGGATGATCCCAACGGCTGCGATGCCTATATCGAGACAGAAGCCCTGAGTCCGCTGGTGGAGTTGAAGCCCGGCGAGGAGTTCAGCTTTCCAATCTGCTGGCACGCGACACGAGTCGCGAGCCCCCTCGTTAGTGGCGTGAGTCAAGCGGCTCTCATCTCTGAACCCCCAACTGTCGAGCGCGATGGCAGCACCCGCCTGACCGGGGCCTTTGGATTTTTCGAGGAAGGCGTGCTCGAGCTATCGGTCCTTGCCAAAGACCACCGGGTTTTGGAGGAAATTGAAATCAGGCATGTGTCGCCTGGCGACGCCCTTCGGCTGAACCATCCACTGCGCATCAAGCAGCAAGCTCGCAAAATATCGTTGCGCTTAAGAATCCCCAGTGGCAAGCTCTTGGCAGACGTCGCAGAGCTTCCGCTCGATGCGTAATGCGTCCTTTCCCTTTGCTGAGCGTTATTGTGCGCGCTCGGAGGACCGCTGCCGCACCAACGAGCGTCACTCGCCAGCGCGGCGTTCACTCAGCTCGTAAACGATTTCGACCCAAGCTAGGACGTTTTCTTCCGGCGTATCGGGAAGAACACCGTGGACTAAATTCAAGATATGTTCGGGTCATCCAGCGGCCTGAGCCAGAATCCTCTCGACACGTCGGCGCATGAAGGCCGGATCGCCATAGAGCACGGTCGGAACGCTTGCGTCCGAGGATGGCCTTGTTGACCCCGGAAGTGGAAGAGGTGTCCACTTACGGATTTTGGTGGCGCTGGCGGCGGGTGTTGGGCGGCAAGAGGTTCGATGGGCAGTGGGCGACGAGGCGCCATCGGGCCGTCAATTCTTCGTCGGCAAAGCTGTGCTCTAATATCAATCCTCGTTCGCGGCCGTTCGGTTCCACAGGAACCTTCTCGTCAGGCTGAATCCGCTTCCGGATTTTCGGCACCGTTTCTGACCCGATCAACCGGTCGAGTAGCGAGGCCAGCTTGGCCGCGCGCTCCGAGGCCGCATTCCCGCGCGGCGAAGCCTTCGGTCGCGCCGGTATAGGTGAGTGGAGTGCTGAGAGCCGGATTCTCATCGGCCTTGGCCTGGGCGGGAATGACGTTGACGCGAAGCGTCTTGTCATCCGCCTTGGCCAGCGTGATGAGCACGGCGCGGCCGGCAAGAAGCGGCATGAGTTCGACGAACAAGTTGCCTCCTTTCTGAGTGTTGGATACGCAGTTTTCGTGCCTCCAAGAAAAAACTTGACAAGGAGAACCCTATCGAAGCAAGGTACATAGCAATGCATTGTATCAAGCAGAGAGGGGTTATTTGGCTAAAGCCGCGAATCAAAACGTCGAAGGTTGGGAGGCGCAGATTCGCAAGGGGTGCCTTGAGCTCGCGATTCTTGCCAGCCTTTGGAAGAAGAAGCTCTATGGCCTAGAGATACTTCGTGCGCTTGAGACGACTTCCAGCTTGGGACTTGCGGAGGGTACACTGTACCTCATCCTGAGCCGCCTCAAAGCAGACAAATTGGTCGATTCGGAGTGGGTGGATGCCAGGTCTGGTCATCCACGGAAGTATTACTGGCTGACCGAGGCTGGTAAGCAAAGATTGAATCATATGGTCCAGTTCTGGACTGAGTTTTCCGCTAACCTAGACACCCTTCTCGAACCACTGTTGAGCCGAAAGGAGGCCGCCAATGTGCGCCGATAATGTGGACATCCGAATCGAGGAGTACCTCGCATGTCTTCAGAAGAACCTTAGCAAGCTGCCAAACGCGGAAAGGGACGAATTGATCGAAGAAATGAGGTGCCACATTCTCGAGCGGATTGCGGACGAGGACCAAGTTAGCGGAGACGTCGTTAGCCGCGTGCTGACTGCGGTCGGCGAACCCAAGCAACTTGCTTCACAATACGAAACGGAATACATGCTACGCCAGGCCGCGAGAAGCAGGTCCCCATTAGTGTTGCTAGGCAGCACGCTCAAATGGGGCACAAAAGGGATTACAGGCTTTGTAGCATTTGCAGTTACTTTGGCGGGATATGGCTGCGCCGCGGTTGGCTACCTCTGCGCACTCCTCAAACCCATCTTACCGGAACGCATCGGACTCTGGCTCAGTCCCGAACACACCCTGACTTTGGGTTATTGGAACGGTCGCCTGTCAGGGACGGAGGTGTACGGGATTTCCGTAAGACCGCCGATTTCATTTGTGCTGGGCACGCAATCTGCCACGAATGGCCCGGTTCGCGAAATTGGGGATTCCGCGGCATGGTGATGGCGATTCCGAAATCATCGTGATGGCCGTTCCGGAATTATCGTAATAACGATTCCGGGGTCATGGTGATGGCGATTCCGGGGATCGTAATAATCATTCCGGGGT